>JAIYBU010000084.1 GCA_027488335.1 Cytophagaceae bacterium | reverse complement strand
TTTTGAAAAAAGCCGAAGAAAACGATACAAAAGTTGACGAACACCTTGTGCCATTTTTTAGAGATATTATCATTGCTATCATAGTTTTTTGTTCGTTCTTTTTGATTTTAGGCTTTGTTTTCCGACAAGATGTCATTAGTTTAATCACAGGTTTGGGTATTGGTGGAGTTGCCTTAGCTTTGGCGGCTCGTGCCACACTCGAAAACCTTTTTGCATCTTTTACGTTATTTACAGAACAGCCATTTATCGTTGGCGACGATATTGAGTTGGGAAGTATGGTTGGTAAAGTTGAAAAAGTAGGCTTTCGTAGTACACGTATTCGTCATGTTGATGGCAGTCTGATTGTGATTCCAAACCAAATGCTGGTTTCGCAAACACTTAATAACTTGACGCAACGCAAAGACCGCCGACATAAGTTTTTTATCAGATTGAAATTGGATACACCCATTTCAAAACTCAAAATAGTAGTTGATGAAATACAACAACTTATTGATAATCATACACTTACGAGTAATCACGAAGGACACGTAAAGTTTGATGCCATTGGTGAGTATTCAATCAATTTGTTAGTTGTGTTTTTTGCAGCTACGCCCGATTATTGGGAAAGTAAAGATATTCGTCAAGAAATCAATTATATGATTAACCAAGTTTTAGATAAAAATGAGGTAGAACTGGCCACCCCAACAACAACGCTCTTTGCAATTACCGACGATAAGAAAATAGATGATGATTATTAAATAGATATTTGGTGACTCTGATAGAAAGATAATGTTTTTGACCTAATTTTTAGTCAAATCCTTGTTTATTCAAAAAAAAAGTTTTATCATTGCATTCAAATCCATCAAAACACTTCAATCGGCTCATCTATTCTCAACAGAAAATTTCTGATTCAGCCAATTGTATTCGAGCAATGTTTTCGTTTTTTTCGAGTAATCTCTTTGAGTAACCCCCGAATGTTTGATTAAATGCTAAAATTCTTGGAAGTGTCTTTTCCGAAATACATCTTAATAAAAATCTAACCGCTAAGCTTTAGCAATTGTAACGTCTTGTTAATTCTCTCGTATGTACACATCAGAAGAACTGAATCTTAAACTTCTATCAGAGTTAAGGAAAATTTGTATAGAAATAGGCATTAAAGATGTCCGAACTGCCTCTAAAACTGAATTAATCGAAAAAATTTTAGAGAATCAAAGTTCTGCATCACTCTTTAACACTCCCAAAGGTGTAGTTCCAGATTCTACTGCAAATTCGCCAATTGAGCAACCTCTCTTTAAAGAAGATAAAGGAATAAAAAATAGAAAACGCTTACCTAAAACTGACGAAAAACCATCCGAACAAGCTAATACAGAGGTTGTATCTCCTGTAATTGAAGTTCAGTCAATTGTTGAAAAAACTCAGTCGAAACCTGATAGTTTCAAAAAAACTGACAATAAAAAGGCGTTTGAAAAAAACAAACCAGTGCCTACTCAGCCAGAGACTTTTTCTGATATGCAAGCCACTGACGAAGAGCTAATCTTAAATTTAGAAGAACCCGTAGACTTCGACTTAGCGGCAATTGATGCTGAAATGAGCGAGTTCGCAAGATTGACTGACGAGATTATCCCAGAAATTCCAGAGCCAAAAGAAGACAAACGCTACGTTGATACTTATACCAAAGACATCAAAAAACAATTCAATAACCTAATCAAAGAATTTGATGGCATTATTGAAAATGAAGGTGTGTTGGAAATCATGCAAGAAGGGGGATACGGTTTCCTTCGTTCGGCTGATTATAATTACTTGGCCAGTCCCGATGATATTTATGTGTCACCCTCACAAATCAAATTGTTTGGCCTGAAAACGGGTGATACTGTAAAAGGAGCGATACGCCCACCGAAAGAAGGAGAAAAGTATTTTGCCTTATTGCGTGTACTTTCGGTCAATGGAAAAACTACGGAAGAAATTCGTGACCGTATTCCGTTTGAATACCTTACCCCACTTTTCCCCGAAGAACAAATCAAATTAAGCAGTCGGCCAGACGTGTATTCTACTCGTGTGCTTGATTTATTTGCCCCAATCGGAAAAGGTCAGCGTGGAATGATTGTGGCACAGCCAAAAACGGGTAAAACGGTTTTGTTGAAAGAAATCGCCAATGCCATTACACGTAATCATCCAGAAGTGTATTTGATTGTATTGTTGATTGATGAACGACCAGAGGAGGTTACGGATATGCAACGCAGTGTGCGTGCCGAAGTAATTGCTTCTACTTTTGATGAAACTGCCGACCGCCACGTAAAAGTTTCGGGGGTTGTTTTAGAAAAAGCAAAACGTTTAGTAGAGTGCGGACACGATGTAGTTATTCTGCTCGACTCAATCACTCGTTTGGCTCGTGCGTACAATACCGTGATTCCTTCATCAGGTAAAATCCTTTCGGGTGGTGTTGATGCCAATGCCCTTCATAAACCAAAACGTTTCTTTGGTGCGGCTCGTAATGTAGAAAACGGTGGTTCGTTGACGATTATCGCAACCGCTTTGATTGATACAGGCTCGAAAATGGACGAGGTTATCTTTGAAGAATTTAAAGGTACGGGTAACATGGAACTCCAACTCGACCGTAAATTATCTAACAAACGTGTCTATCCTGCGATTGATATTTTGGCATCGGGTACACGCCGTGAAGATTTATTGATGGACAAAGATTCGCTACAAAAAGTATGGTTATTGCGTAAATTCATGGCCGATATG
>JAIYBU010000224.1 GCA_027488335.1 Cytophagaceae bacterium | reverse complement strand
TACGCTCAATTTAGGGTATTTCGGAAAAACCTATTATAAAGCAGAAGCTGGTGCAATTTTTGGCACACTACCTTATCCATTGCTTAAAAGTCATTTAGGAAATCAAAGTATCTTCATCGTAGGAAATTCATTTAACTTGATGAATAATTTTGAGTTTATCAGCGACCGCTATGCTTCAGCTCGATATACACACGACTTTGAAGGCCTATTTTTCAATCGTTTTCCGCTGATTAAAAAATTAAAATGGAGAACTTTTACAACTGGAAAATTCTTAGTTGGACAGTTATCTGCCAAAAACCAACAAATGAATCCTACCGATGACGCTTTGCCTTTTAGTAGTCTTGGCCGAAAGCCTTATGTAGAATTGGGGTATGGCATCAATAATATTTTTAAGGTGCTACGTGTTGAAGCTATGCACCGTTTGACTTATACGGATTCCCCAAATGTCAAGAAATTTGGTGTAAAATTTACTTTAGAACTTACTTTGTAGCGTAAATTCTGTTCATGATAGCATTAGCAACCGAAGGTTTATAATGATAAATTTCGTAATAGTTGGCAATGTTTTCAGTGTATTCATTAATTCCCGAAAAATCGTAGATACTTTCTTTACCGAAATATTTAATCAAAATATCCAAGTCTTGTTGGTTGAAATAATGTTGGTCGTAAGTTGGTCCTAAAATAATCTTGAATTTGGTGTTATTTTTCTTCAAACTTTCCTTTATCATCTCCAGATATTTCAGCTGATAAGGTTTGATGGCAGTTGGTTGCAGATTTTTTGCTTTACTTCTTTTGTAAAAGAAATCGGGCTGATTATAATACCCAATCGAATCTTTTTTTATCTGTTCAATGTAACTCGTAAAAATAAAGTCATTAACAACGGGTGTGTAGTTTATTTTTCTAAATTCAAGAAATTGCTTCATATAATTTCTGAAATTTCCTGTTAATAAGTTGTCATAAAAAGCCACAAAAAAGCCTTTTGAAAAGTATGTATTGACAAAAATTGTATGATATTTCCACCAATCAAGGCCACTTACTCGATAATCTTGCACAAAAACACTTCCGAGGGTGTCTTGCTCATAATTAAATAAACTACGGTCGAAAACAAACAGTGCATGGTCGATTTTATTACCTTTTGATTCTATGAATTTAAGTTTGGTAGCAACGCCAGAAATAGTTTCGCACGAAGCATCAAAATGGTAAGGCGTTTCATCATTGATGTGTTTGCCCCATTCACGGGCATAAAAAACACTCGAACGGGAGCTGCCAAAAATGAAGGATTTATAGTTGTACTGTTTGTTGTTATTTAGGAAAATTTGCGTTGAGATTCGGTCACGATTCAAACTTTTGGCAAAGTTATCAGGGTATGCCTCATAAGTTCGGATGATTTTGAAAGGGTCAGTAATTAGATACCCAATTAAAAGAAAAATGAGTGGACTGAGAAAAAGACAGAGTTTTATTGAAAATTTACGTAACATCAAGTAAGATATTGATTTATTGAACAACAAATTTCTTAATTAATTTTGTATTATCCTCTAAAATAGCTTCAACTATATACAACCCTTGTCCTAAATCATGGGTTGGTATCGTAATATCTTCGCTTAAATTGGGTTTATCATATAGAACTTTTCCCGCCATATTCGTGATTCTTATTTGGATAATCGGCCTATCAAATAGCTGCCAAAGTCTAAAATTGTTATTTTTTATGACAGGATTTGGAAATAGAATAAGGTCTTCATTGGTAAGCTCAATAGCTTGATTTTCGGTAGATGCTTGATATATTACCTCACTCACATTACTGTAAGCGGAGTACGAATTGTTTTCTTTGATTCGTATTCTGTAATAATACCGAACACCTTTTTTTACTTTATTATCAGTAAAAGTTCCATTATTAGAGGTACCAATTTCATAAAAAATAGCAGGTTGAAACTGAGCTTTTTCAATAATATAAGTGTAGTTTAAGTATTTTGGCATTTGCCAGTTTAAAACAATCCTTTTATTATAAATATTGTCCCATTCACCCGTAAGACTGGAAATCTCAATATTAGTTGCGTTACTAATAGGTAAATCCTTGAAAGTAAGTGCCTGAATACCCCTTGAATTTTTTATTTGTGTAATTCCAGGCAAGATAGCTATAAAATCTGTTGTATAATTATCAGGGGTATAAGTGATTTTTTGAGCTTCGACTGGCGTTTTTAGTTTTAGAATTATATAATTTTCATTTGCTGAGCCACTTTGAACATTCCCTGCTTTACCATCTAAATAAATATAGTCTTTAATATTCATAGATGGATGAGAACTGTTCTTTTTGGGCTCATCTTTTGGAAAACTTAATTTTTGATTTTTGTCAAATTCCAAAATCAAACTATCTTTTTTAGCTGTGAAATAAGCAGATTTTATGTTTGGGGCAGAAATTTCAGCAGTATCCGTGCTTTTATGAAAATCTCGGGCAATTAGTCGGGCAATATTATCACCATTTTCTACATACCCTTCTAATTTGTAATGTAATCCATCGAAGGTAACAGTTCCAAAAGTTGTCATTACTTCACAATCGCTATATAATTTATTGATTGTACGCTGGTATTCTCGCAAATTACCGGCTGAGGTATTATTGCCAAAATAAATGTTATTTTGAAAAGTGTATATTTTTTTTAGGGCAGGATAGTCTTCGTAAAGTTGTTTGCGGAATTTTTCAAATTTTTTATCATAATCATTCTTATAATTTGGGTCCAGTGCTTCACTTTCACCTTGCCGCCAAACTATCATTTTTACATTTTTATCTATGCCAAATGCCTTTGCACGTCGCAGCATTCGTCCATAAATATTACTGGGGTTATCGTGGTTGGTTTCATCTCTGAGGCTCAATTCATCTATGCTTTTATTACCAACTGCACCATTGATTATACCTATCGGAATTTGATATTTTTCAATGAGTTGTTTTTGAATTTGCAGACCCAAAATCCCAGTACTCCAAAAATTCCATTGTTTGGTGATTACCCAAATATATTCGTTTTGTGCATAATCGGCATACGTACTTCTGCCAAAACGAAATTCATCTTTAAACTTTGGTAGTTCTTCGCTTGCATCGGCAAGAGCATTTGATTGGCCGTAAATCAAAATATTATCACCACAAACAATTTCACGAGCTTCTTTGACTAATACAGAATCTTTGTTTCGGAAGGAATAAATTCTAAAGTCATATTCTGATAACTCTGCATTGATAACAGAAGCAATGCTGAAAGCCGCTGCTGATGGCTGAGAGGTGTATTGTAGTTGTTGTTTTTTGTAAAAAAATAACGATTTGTTTTTATACACCAAGAGTGCTACATCGGTTTGATTTTCTGTATAAACTTTGCCCGAAACCGTAACGTTGGCTTTATTAAAATTATCTCTTTGAATCAGTTGTGCATCTTTAGGAAAATCATCGAAAATTACATTAATTTGCCCGATTGAGTTTACTGAAATTAAGAATAAAAAAACACCAAGTATTTTTATTAGGTGTGAAATTTTTAATACTTGGTGTCTTGTTTTATAATGATTGTAAATCATAGAGTTTTGGTAATAATTATCTAATATACAACAATTCTCGGTATTTTACTAACGGCCAATCTTCATCGTCAATCAAAATCTCCAGCTTATCGACGTGGTATCTGATTTCTTCAAAGAAACCTTTTACTTCGTTTCCATAAAGTTTAGCGTGTTCTTCAATATCATCAATGTTGTTGATTCGTTTACGTGCTTCGGTCATTTCATGGACTAATTTTGAAATAATTGTTACACGTTCCGAAATTTCTTTGATGATGTTTATCACAGGCTCGGCTTCCGTTATTAACTCCATATCTTTTAGTGCCTTTGCTGTTTGAACCAAACGAGTTTGGTACTTTACTGCCGTAGAAACTACGTGATTCATTGCTAAATCTCCGATTAAACGAGATTCAATCTGAATTTTTTTGATGTAGTTTTCTAATTCAATCTCGTAGCGGGCATGAAATTCTCTTTCGGTTAAGACTCCCATACGCTCAAAAATCTCAATAAAATCTTTGTTCAAATAGGCTTTCAGAGCTTCGGGCGTGCTGGCAATATTTGATAAACCACGACTGGCAGCTTCTTCTTTCCATTCATCGCCGTAACCGTTTCCTTCAAACAAAATCTTTTTACTTTCTTTGATATATCCTTTCAGAATTTTTACAATCACCTCTTCTTTTTTGCCGTCGTGGTCGTTCATTTCGGCATCATAATCTGCTCTGAATTTTTCTAATTGATTCGCTACAATCGTGTTCAAAATCATCATGGGTTGGGCAGAATTTGCCGAGCCACCAACTGCTCTAAACTCAAATTTATTACCAGTAAACGCAAATGGCGAAGTACGATTACGGTCGGTATTGTCGAGCAAAATTGAAGGAATACGATTTAAACCAAGTTTAATGTAAGCATTTTCGCCTTTTTCGATGGAAACGATTTCTTTGTTTTCAAGGTCATTCAAAACCTTAGTCATTTGAGTGCCCAAGAAAATCGAGATGATGGCTGGTGGGGCTTCGTTTGCTCCCAGACGGTGTTCGTTTCCTGCCGAAGCGATACTTGCACGTAATAAATCTGCATTATCATGAACGGCTTTTACGACGTTGACCAAAAATGTTACGAAACGTAAGCTTTCTTTTGGTTTGGTACTTGGGCCTAATAGGTTTACACCTGTATCAGTTCCAAGTGACCAGTTATTATGTTTACCACTTCCGTTGATTCCTGCAAATGGTTTTTCGTGGAAAAGTACCTCAAAATTGTGTTTTCGAGCAATTTTTCGCATCAAATCCATCAATAAAATATTGTGGTCGCAGGCGAGGTTTACCTCTTCAAATGTTGGGGCAACTTCAAATTGAGCAGGTGCAACTTCATTGTGCCGAGTACGAACTGGAATACCCAATTTCAAGGCTTCGAATTCAAAATCTACCATAAAGGCATTTACTCGTGGCGGAATTGAACCAAAATAGTGGTCGTCGAGTTGCTGACCTTTTGCTGGAGGATGTCCAAATACGGTACGTCCTGACATCATTAGGTCTGGACGAGCGTTAAATAATGATTTATCTACCAAAAAATACTCTTGTTCAGCCCCAAGCGTTGCCGAAACTTTCTCAACGTGACGGTCGAAGATAATTGCCACTTCAGTAGCAGCTTTATCGAGAGCATGAAGGGATTTTAATAAAGGAGATTTTGAATCAAGCAATTCACCTGTATAAGAAACGAAAATTGAAGGAATACAAAGTGTGCCAGTTCCCGCTTCGTTATACATAATAAATGCGGGCGAAGTTGGGTCCCAAGCCGTATAACCACGAGCCTCGAAAGTTGCTCTGATACCACCATTTGGGAAAGATGAAGCATCGGGTTCTTGTTGAGTTAAGGCACTTCCTTTAAATTTTTCGACGGCTTTTCCATCTAAATTAATATCAAAAAAAGCATCGTGTTTTTCGGCCGAACCACCCGTTAGTGGTTGAAACCAGTGAGTATAATGAGTTGCCCCCTTTGAAACCGCCCAAGATTTCATGGCAGCGGCCACTTCATCCGCAATTTCACGGTCGATTTTATCGCCACTTTTGATGGCAACTGTCACTTTCATGTAGGCTTCGGGCGAAAGCATGGCACGCATTACTTCGTCATTGAAAATATTTGAACCGTAAAAATCGGTTACTTTGCCTGTTGGAATATCTACTTTGGTTGCAGTTCTGCTTTGTGCTTCTTCAACTGCTTTAAATCTTAATCTTGCCATTTTTTTGATAGTTTACGAATAATATTTTCAATTTGTATCGGTGGAATACGTCTGTTTTAAGAAATGTTGATTTGAGTTTGTATTATTTTTACAGTAGCTTATCGCTACCATGTGTTGCTTTATAAATAAAAGATTAGGTGAATAATACTAAATTATTGATTATGAGATAGTTAATGTCTTAGTAATTTGTAAATCGTAAATAGTAAATTCCAAAATATCATTTCTTATCTTATATTTGGGCTAAATTAAGCAAATCAAACAATTTAATGAAAGAACGCTTACAATTTCTACTAATTTATTTTTGCTTTTGGGTGATATACTTCCTATCGGCAAGAATAATTTTTTTGAGCTATCACATAGAAGATACTAAATTATTGACACTTGAGACAGTTTGGGGCATCTTTTGGAACGGAATACGAATGGATTTCTCGATGTCGGGTTATTTATCTGTTATTCCATTTATACTGGTTAGCATTTCAAATTTCATCAAAAAAAGCCGCCTCGAAAACTGGATTTTCTCTTATACATTTGTGGCAGTTTTCTTTATAACGCTTATTGTTGTCATAGATTTACAAGTATTTAATACATGGGGATATCGCCTTGATGCAACACCTCTTCACTACTTAAAATCGCCTCGTGAAGCTTGGGCTTCGGTAAGCTCTTCGCCTCTGTTGCAACTTTTTATAAGCTTTATCATTTTGCTAATTATTGCCTCTTACATAGTTTACCGCATTATTACTCGCAATATCGACAATTGGAATTATATCGAAAACTTCCCTTTTATTCCGATTTCGGTTATTTGTTTGCTGGCTTTAATTATTCCGATTAGAGGAAGTTTGGGTATTTCGCCGATGAATCAAAGTACAGTTTATTTTTCGACGAATAACTTTGCCAATATTTCGGCGGTCAATGCCCCGTGGAATTTTATGAGTTCAATCGTCAATGGTACTTATGATAAAGTAAATCCGTTTACGTATTTGCCAAAGGAATCTTTATCAGAAAATATCAAAGAACTGTATTCTACTTCGAACACGACTCAACATGTTTTGAAGAAAGCCCTAAAAAAGCCGAATGTCATTTTTATTATTTGGGAAAGTTTTACGAAAAAAGCTACTGAAAAATTGATTAATGGCGAATCCGTTACGCCACAATTTAATGCCTTAAAATCAGAAGGGATTTATTTCTCGAATATGTATGCCAGCGGCGACCGAACCGATAAGGGTTTGCCTGCGGTGTTGAGTGGTTATCCTGCCCAGCCAACTGCCTCGATTATTATTGAACCCAATAAATCGTCAAAATTGCCAGTTTTGAGCAAAGATTTTGGTAATAATGCTTACTCTACGGCCTTTTATTATGGTGGTGAAACCGATTTCGCCAACATAAAATCTTATTTATATGAAGCTGATTTTCAACGAATTGTAAGCAAACAAGATTTTGACCCGAAGGATTGGAACTCTAAATGGGGGGCTCAAGATGGAGCAGTTTATCAGAAATTCTTGCAAGACCATGCCAAAATTAACCAACCTTTCTTTTCGACATTGCTCACTTTGAGTAGTCACGAGCCATTTGAAGTGCCAATTACAACCAAATTTGTTGGAGAAGATGAAGAAAGTAAGTTTATGAATGCTATGTTTTATGCTGACCAATCTTTTGGCAATTTTATTGCCGAAGCCAAAAAACAATCTTGGTGGGATAATACGCTAATCGTCGTTATTGCCGACCACGGCCATAGAATACCCGAAACAGGTAAAAAACTTGATGATTTTAAGATACCGATGCTATGGTTGGGTGGTGCATTAGAGAAAAAAGGTATCGAAGTAAGCAATGTCTATTCTCAAATAGATTTGGCTTCAACCGTGCTTCGACAAGTAAATTTGAACGCATATCCCTATAATTGGAGTAAAAATATTTTTGATACCAAAACCAAACCATGGGCATTTTTTGCATTTAATAATGGTTTTGGCTACGTAAATCAGTCGAAAAGTTATGTTTTTGATAATGTTGGACATAAAATAATTCAGAGCCAAGGTAATATTTCTTCAAAAGAACAAGATTTTGGTAAAGCACTCATGCAGCGAATGTTTCAAGATTATTTAGATAAATAAAAGCCTTGTAAGCCATCGGAAATGAAAATTCCGATGGCTTTTTTAATGTTTTAAAAATATTCGTCTTACATTACAATAGTCCACAAAGATTTTCTTTATTTGTATAATCTTTATAGACTATTGTAAGTTTAGTCGCATTCACTATTTTACTTCAATTATTTAATTTTATTCATTTTACGCAAACGGTGTTTTAACACGAACTAATTACTATGAGCTTAGAATTTGAAAATGGAATAGTAAAAGGGTATGAATATTTAGCCCCAAGTGCCAGTGCAGAACGCTACAAACCTTCGTCGAAAATTAAAGAATTGGGTGTTCCGGCAAAAGTAGATTTAAGACAATACATGACACCCGTTGAAAATCAGCAACATTTGAGTAGTTGTACTGCAAATGCCGTTGCAGGTGCGTATGAGTATCTAATAAAAAAATATCTAAGCAAAAAAGCATTCGATGTGAGTAGACTGTTTATCTATTATAATGCACGTTTGCGAGCGAGTAGCACCATAAAAGACTCGGGCAGCCATATTCAGTACGCTGTTGATAGTTTGATGAAAGTTGGAGCGTGCAAAGAAGATATTTGGCCCTACGATACTAAGAAAGTAAATGAAAAGCCTCCCGAAAAATCTTATCAAGCAGCCAATAATTTTAAAATAGAACAAAAGAAATTTATACCAGTAAAATTAGATGATTGGAAAAAAGCATTAGCCGATGGTTACCCCATTGTTTTTGGAATTGCTCTTTTTCCTTCGTTTGATTCTTGCAACAAAAATCATGGAATTGTACCGATGCCATCACCAGATGAGGCTTCTCGTTCGGCTCACGGACTACATGCCATGCTTTGTGTGGGCTACTCAGACGTTGACCAAATGTTTATTGTACGAAATTCGTGGGGAACAGATTGGGGCGACAAAGGGTATTGCTATATGCCTTATAATTATGTGATTAATAATAAATTTAATTTAGGAGATTGTTGGGTTTTTGGCCGTTCGACTCCAATACCTGATTCAGATGAAACATGGGTTGAAGACAAAAAATCGGTAATTAATGGTGGTAAAGGTTACGATAAGAGTACTTTTGTAGTCTATAAAGAAAAAGATTATAAGAAATTCGATGTTTTTGAGAATGTCGAAGTAATCGAGTACGAAGAAGAAGAGCCAGAAGAATTTTATGAACTTGAATATGAAGGCGACGGTGAGTTTGATGAAATATTGTACGAATACGAATCTCAGTTTGAAGGTTTAGAAGAGGAAGAAGAAGAAGAAGAGGAAGAAGAAGAGGAAGAAGAAGAAGAAGAGGAAGAAGAAGAAGAAGAGGAAGAAGAAGAGGAAGAAGAAGAAGAAAAAGAAGAAGAAGAAGAAGAAGAAGAAGAAGAAGAAGAAGAAGAAGAAGAAGAAGAAATGGAAGGCAAATCTGAAGAACGAAGGCTGAATCTCAGTGAATCGTGGCACAAAGGCCACTCTTACACGTACAATACCTCGTTCCATATTTAAGTCGTCTACAAAGGATTTGTCTCTCCCAATATTTCCACTTGTGTTCAGCATCGCCTCCTCTGAGCTTGACACCCAGAAGCAGAGCCGTTACAATGTTATGATCTTGACCAAAAATTCAATAAAGAGATAAAAGAGACGGATCTCCTCTACCAGTCTATGCTTATTCGCCTTCGTATCCCTGAAAAAAGGATGAAGGATGTTATAAAAAAAACTTTTACGAATTGGGAAAGCTACGTATCACCGCCTAATCAGCATGGATTCGGGCTTAGAGGCGTTCAGCCTTAATCCGACACATGGTAGCGTCTCCGCACTGACGTTTCAGTCAACGGAATTTGCCAATTATGTGAA
Organism: Cytophagaceae bacterium; assembly: GCA_027488335.1. GTDB lineage: Bacteria > Bacteroidota > Bacteroidia > Cytophagales > Spirosomataceae > Emticicia. The sequence goes on along the minus strand of JAIYBU010000224.1, from coordinate 375 downwards.
CCAACGGTTCCTCTCGTACTAAATTGGATTACTGTCGCGGTAACTTTTTAATTTCACAAGACCATTCTCATCAGTAGGGTAAAACTAACCTGTCTCACGACGGTCTAAACCCAGCTCACGTTCCCTGTTGGTGGATGAACAATCCTACACTTGGCCCCAGCTGCGAGGCAATGATAGGAAGAGCCGACATCGAAGAATCAAAAAGCAACGTCGCTATGAACGCTTGGCTGCCACAAGCCAGTTCCTTGCTACCAACCTCTACACGGGTATTTGGTGCCCGTAATCGATATTAGCGGTCCCCTAGGTTCGCAAGCAATGCTCTTTGTTTTTTGTTTTTTTTTTTTTTTTTTTTTTTTTTTTTTTTTTTTTTTTTTT
>JAIYBU010000223.1 GCA_027488335.1 Cytophagaceae bacterium | reverse complement strand
TCAATTATTGAATTAAAATCACCAACTATTTTTACAATTTTAAGTGTAGGGTTTTCAACGAATGAAGCATTAAAAAAAGTTTGCTTTTTCTTAAGGTCTTGTTCTAAAGCCCACAATAAAGAAGACTTACCAGTACCATAAGTACCTATGATATTGAAAGAACGCAAGCCAAGTTTATAATGATTAACCATCCGAGCCACTACATCATTCGCATTAGGAGTGACATAGTAGTTTAGTTCCCTCTCTTCATCTCTAATGATATTTACAGATGGTGTGTAGCTTTTAGCCTGCATAAATTGCACTATAATATTTATCTAAAACCTTGTATAAATCTAAATCTTTTGTTTTGAATTGTAGTTGTTTTACGCCAGAATGGTCACTAAATACAATTTCATTTGGGTATTGCTGTACAATGGCATTAATTTTATCAACGAGCCCATTTTTGTTTATAGCAAAAATATTACCTATACTATTATATCCTTGCTCAATATATGCGAAATCTATTGATAAATCTTTACCAGTCTGATGCAAGATTCCATATAGTATCAATTCTGGTGGAATACTGTTTTTTTCTGTAACATCAACTGTCAAATATTCAACATTTTCTCTGTAGAAATTTCTCAATAAGTCAATTTCTGTTAGAATGCCCGTTGAACCTTCCTCTTTATCGGTTGCTTGTATACTGCTTCGAAGATATAATCTTACAAATATATCGAAATCTAATTTTAGTGTATTTTCACTTGGAGTTGTTACGCCAAAGGTTTCTAATTTACGCTTGATAAAGGTTAAGAAGTTAGTTTTATTAAACTCTATTTTACTTTTCCTCAGCTCATTAAAAATTAAGTTATAGGTTGTAGCATAGTCTTTTGAAACTAAATGAAAATGTAACAGCCATAGACTTGCTTCATCTTCTAAAAATGGGTCCCAACCCGAGTCAGATAGTAATAGTGTAGCAAATTGTGTAAGATTGTCTTCGGAATCAGTTAAATCGAAAGCTCGCATCCAATATCTTATGGAATTGACCATATTTTTACCAACGCCCAATTCCACTACAGCATCATTATCGTTGAATGATTTACCCTTATTTAGGAAGTCATACCCCTTCTTTAACCAAAGACTTCGGCATTGAAAAGACTCATGTCCTGAGAAGATGTTTTTTTTTATTTCTGTCAAAACTTTTTAAATAGTTATTGTGAATAGTTACAAAAATATAATAAAAATTGGCAATGCAGAAATTAATTATTAACCCCCTGATTTTGATTTGTAATTTGACCTCAAGATGTTAATAGTGAAAAGAGTAGATTTTTCTACCTTCAAAGACAGGATATGAAGATTGAATTTTTAATACTAACTATCATATTATTATTTAGAAAGGTAGTTTTAGCTACTGATGTAGCAGGTGTAGATAATGCTTCTCCAAAATAAAATTATTTTCTCTGGAGCAAATGCAATTCTTAGGAAGAGAATTTTCTTCTTTAAGTTTAGTTACGGATTGCTTATAACATCTTTCGATTATTCTGAGATAGCATAACCTTTGTTTGGAGTTACCTAAGTATTATCATTATTCAATGCTCTAATTCCAAAAAAAGTCACATTTTCAAACATAGTTAATTTGCAGATTAGGGTTGTGTTAGTTGGGTTGTATTTCAGTTCATCCCTCTTTGAAGTAGTTGGTCACCTTCAGTAATACCGAATAATAAATATCTCATAAATTTGAAAAAACTAATTTTATAAATCAATATTATTGTATTGTAATAACCCAAAGAAGTAATACTAAATAACACAATTAATAATCTAAAATCCATTTTCACACATGAGAAAGGTTATACTTCTTTTGCTAATTTTATCTTTAAAACTTTCTTTAGGTCAAGCTCAAACCAGTACTGAGAAACCTATTGACCCTAACCTCCCGCCACCATTACTACCAGTTCCTGAAACCAATGCTACACAAGCACCTACCCTTAATTTAGGTAATACCCCGAGTGGATTTTACCCAGTTGCACCACCAGAAGTTGCTTTTAACAATCGCTTCAAAGATATTCCTGTTAATCTATATACAGGAACACCAATTGTCAATTTTCCCCTTTATAATTTATCCGAAGCAGGTATAAGTGTTCCGATTAGTCTGAATTATAATTCATCAGGGATGAAAGCCCATGAAGTAGCAACATGGTGTGGAATGGGCTGGGCATTAAATGCAGGTGGTATGATTACTCGTGTAGTGCAGGATGTGCCTGATGAAGGAAAATTAGAGTTAACCAACATAAACTCTAACACTTTTAATCATTTGAAGGGATATTATCGTTACGGCTATTCAACGTTTCAAGATACTCATGACCACGAACCCGATATTTATTACTTAAACATAGGTGGGACTTCTTACAAATTTATGTTTCAATCTGGCAAAGGATTTACTTTTTTTCCTGATGCAGATATAGAAGTACAAATGCAAACACAAGTTCTGTCGAGTTCATCAGGTATAAACGTATATGAAGTAACCAAGTGGGTTGTTACAATGCCCGATGGAATGATTTATGAATTTAGTGGGGCTGTTGAAAAGTCGGCAGAAATTGAGGTAAAGTATGCACAATCAAACGGAATTACACCTTGGAATTCAAAATTTCAGAGGTATTGGAAGACCAATGGAGTAGTATCCGCATGGTATTTAAGCAAGATTATTAGCCCTCATGGTCATGAAATTAATTTTAATTACACAAGCTCCAGTTATAGCTATTACAGGTTAGCTGAAAATGAAGCGGATGGAGTATGCCCGCAACCAGCAAATGTAGAAAAAAAGATTAACCATGTTTATGTTAATACTTCTTCGATTTCTCAAATTACGAGTAGGACCGTTAAAGTAGAGTTCAATAAAGCTGATTTAGTTTGTACATATAATCCAGAAACAGGAATGGAAGAATGCAATCTAAACTCCGATAGAATACCTTCTCGTAAAGATATTGATAGCTATTATGGAAGTCCAAGTGGTCAAAGTAATGCAAAAAAATTGGTGGAAATGACCATAATGGACAATGTAACTACACCAATAGATACACTTAAATATACATTTGAATATGACCATTTTATCAGTGCAGATAGTACTGATAGTTATTTGCCATCACCCTATACAATTTCAGATGTAGGCAAAAGTCACACCCGAAGATTAAGGCTTAAACAAATTAATTTGCCTGATAAAACAAATACTAAGTTTAGCTATTACTATGAAAATGCCCCCACAACATTTTATAGTAGATTAACTTATGGAGTTGACCATTGGGGCTTTTTGAATGGTTCAATTAGTAACGGAGGGGCTACTGGACTAATACCAAAAGATTATCATTTCCCATCATGCACTCCCTATACAAGTAATAGAGATACCGATTCTTTATATGCTAAATATGGACTGATTGAGAAAATTACTTCATCCACGGGTAGTGAAATTACATTTGACTATGAAGCTCATAAAGCAGAAAACTATAAGAATGGAATAAACTATATCCCTATCGGTGGGTCAAGAATTAAACAAATCAATCAAAAAGACCTTATTTCTGGTATTGAAACAATCAAGAAGTATATCTACCGAACAGAAGACAGTACAAAGTCATCGGGCTTTTTACTTATAAAACCTATTTACAGGTTTCACAAAAATACTACTCCCTATGTAAATTCGGGCTTATACGATTTTTTATTAAACCAGTCGGGCAGACCAGCCGTTGCATATAGTCATGTTACAGAAAAGATAACTACAAATTCTAATGAAAACTTAGGATTTACAAGTTATGATTTTGATATGGATACCAGTGAAAGTACTATAAAAACAGTAATTAATTGTACTTCTACATGTGATACTGTATTTAGAGCAGAATTATTTCTTCCAGACCATGATTATGAAGGAGGTACACCGCTCCGAACAAGAATATATAACAACGAACGTAAAGTTATTTCTGAACAGAGAAACACACATTATCTTAGTGGATACGACTATTTTTATTCAACTTCTGGGCATCGTGTAATTCGATTTAATAATCAGTTTATTGCAAGTAGCATGGTAGTGTATTTTAGAAAATACCGCCCTAAAAAAGTAGAGTCAATTATTTATTCACAAGAAGGGACTAACCCAGTAGCCACAACAACCCAGTATTTCTATAAAGATGAAATGAATGGGGCATATCAAGCCAAATACAAGGGGAAACATAACTTTGTGGTCAGGACAGACCTAACCGATACAGATGGATATACTCATCAGACATGGAATAAATATGTTGCTGATTATCTTTTTGATAAAGATACGACAGTGTGTGATGAGAACAATGGGAATTGTACTACTCAATTATTAATTCAACCAAATACAGATGCCGATGCTATCTATGAAATGAGAGTCAAGCATTTACTTAGCTCTATTGTCGAGTCTTATAGCTTCAAACTTGGATATGAAAATGCGATTTACAATAGTTACCGTTCATTCCCTAATATTGCCAGTCCATTCAAATACAACTTAAAAGAAACATTTTCAACTGATTCCGTTGGTAAAGGTATCTTTATGGATGCTTATTATAACATTAATCAGCGTGATATTAAAAAGGATTTAAGTTATTATTCAGCAGTACAATATCAAGATTATAATCCAATAGGGTTACCATTAAAAATAAAACCTTTAGGTGGAGCAGTAAGCAAGATAGTTTATGACCCTTTGAATGTGCTGCCACTCCAACAAATACAAAATGATGGAGGAGTAACCCAACTACAAACCTCTAATGAGTTTGATGTAAAAATGTTTGGTGTTTCTAAACAAATTTCTCCCAACTCATTAGAAGTTAGACATAAGTATTATCCAGATGGGCGTCCTAAACAAAGCGAAGATAAAGACGGTTTCATACTTTCTCATTTTGACTACCGATATAAAGGAGAAACCCTTATAAATAGTTTTGGCTCTTTTACAACAGATACATCCAAAAATCGGGTGATTGTACATAGCCCAAGAGTTGCGACAACAAATCCATATCAAGATATAGATTCAGTCACTACAACTGTGAGTTACAACGATGGTGTTGGCAGAGGTTTACAATCAGTAGGATATAAGGTTTCTCCAAATAAAAGAGATATTGTGTCCAATATTAATGTATTTGATAATTTTGGCAGACCATTAAAGAATATCCTCCCAGTTGGTAATATTACAGGAAATGGCAATTTTCAAACGAATCTACTACCTCTTGCAAAGGCCTTCTATGATAATGATTCTATACCATTTACTCAAATCAAGCAATATGAAGGTTCACCATTGAGTCGTGTTTTTAAATCTTATGGAGCAGGGAAGGAATTTCGACCTAATGTTTATGCTGAACAGAAATTTGAAACTGGTAATTACTCTGCAAGGCGGTACATTTATGATAACAATTCTGATTTACTTGAAATTAGTTTTTATTATACTGGCAATCAGTTAGTTAGAGAAATTACAACAGATGAACGAGGAAATAAAACAAGAATCGTAACTGATAAATTAGGTCGTTTAATTGAAAAACATGTGCAATATACTGGCGATGGCACACAAGAAGGTCATTATTTAAAAACAGGTTATGCTTATGATAAATTAGGTAGGTTAGCCGTAATTATTCCTCCCAAAATATATGAGTCAAATACATCCACCATCAATGCTTCAAATAGCCTATATACTAAAGGTTTGTATATATTCAAATATGACCATCGAGGTAGAGTAATTGCCAAACACACACCCGATGCTGGTTGGTCCTACTTGGTTTATAATCAACAAAACCAAGTTGTAATGAGTCAGAATGCCCGACATAGGCAAGATTCTCTTTGGCTTTATTCAAAATCAGATGCTTTTGGCAGAAACATAATTTCGGGTGTCATTCGACTCAACAAGACCCAAGATACACTTCAAAAATACTTTGACCTTTACAATGAGGTTAATCAATATGAAGAAACAACCCAAACAGTATTTAATGGAACTGCATCATGTTATACTAATCGAAGCTTTCCAAGTCAAATTTCTTTGCCCGATAGTTCAATAATGGCAGTTAATTTCTTTGATGATTATTCTTGGAAAACAAATGATACACTCACCTTTAAACTTTACAGTAAGGCTAAGTATGAAAATGCTAAGGGTTTACTTACTGGCAATGTGGTGAGAAATCTAAAAACTAAACAGTTTTTAAGGACAGCTCTTTATTATGATGATAATAACCGTCTTATACAATCACAAAATGAAAACAGATATGGTTTAGTAACACAATCTGATAATGTCTTTGATTTTATTGGTCAATTACTCGAATACCGTACCATCTACCGAAAACCAAGTCAACCCGATGTTATAAGTAAAACCAAATATTTGTATGACCATGTGGGAAGAAAAATCCAAACAATTCATCAACTTAATAATAATCCGCCTGAGATATTGGCAAGTCATGAATATGATGAAATTGGGAGAATGGTGGTAAAAAACCTTAATGAAGCAAAGAAAGATAGTATCATAAGAGCAAACGAAAGCCTTAACAGGGGTATTACAGATGTTGCTAAAAAATATATTTTGCTACAACCTGGTACACTTATCAATCCAGATAGTACATACTATGCTTTTATTGGTTCAGGGTTTCAAAAGATAAATTTCAAATACAATATTAGAGGTAACCTTCGAGGAATTAACCTCACACCCCAAGGTGGTTTAGACAGCAGTAAGGTATTTTCTTTGAAGTTAGATTATTATGAAGATGGCAGGTATCTTGATGGTAATTTAAGTAAACAACAGTGGAAAACAAGTCGAGATACCACAACACGTAAGTTTGTTTATGATTACGACAAAGTAAATCGTATTACAGGAGCAGCCTTTACAGGAAAAGGTAATGAAGATTATAGCTTATCTAATCTTAGTTATGATACCAATGGCAATATAAAAACCTTAAACAGAAAGGGATTTGTATCTTCAGGGAACTGGAATACCATTGATAATCTAAGCTATACTTATATCAATCCATTTACAGCTCCCAATGATGTAAGTAATAGACTTTATCAAGTGCAAGATGCGATTGGCACAACTGTTGGAATAGGAGATTTTAAAAATGGTAGTAATTCCATTGATGAATATTTGTACTACGCCGACGGAAGCCTAAAAACTGATTTAAACAAAGGCATTGACAGTATCAAGTACAATTATCTTGGTTTACAAACTCATGTTTATTTTGACCCTGATAAGTACATAGAAAATATTTATACGGCTGATGGGGTAAAGCTGAGCCAGAGAATCGTTAATGGAACAAGTGTTATTCAAACAGATTACAGTGGTAATTTACTGTATAGAAATGATACATTAGTAACCGTTTGGCATGATGAAGGAAAAATAAGGTTTGATACACTTGGTAAAACTCACTATCAGTTTTTCATCACCGACCATCTGGGAAATACAAGGGTTATTTTTGAAAAACTTAATGATAGTGTTTATATTGCCCAAGAAAATCACTACGGTGCGTGGGGAGAGCTTTTACAGGGCTTAGGAACTGGAAGCGACTGGAAGTTCTTATTTCAAGGTAAGGAGTATATTGATGCCTTTGGGTATAATTCGTATGATTTTACTACAAGACAGTATGACCAAAATTTAGGTCGTATGTGGCAAGTTGATGGTGCAAATCAATTTGCAAGTGGATATACGGGCATGGGAAATATGCCAACAATGGGTGTTGACCCTGATGGGCAATTTTGGCAATATGTGGCTGCTGCCGCAGTAGGTGGTACAATAAATTTAGTCAGCAATTGGAGTAAAATCAAAGGCACTGGACTAAAAGGTTTTGTTCATGGTGCTGCCTATTTTACCAGTGGTGCGGTTGGTGGTATGGTTTCTATTCATAATGTGGCAGCAGGTGGGGCAATTACTTCGGGAGGTAATGCTTTTATTGATATAGCAACTGGTAATGTGCCTACCATTAAAAATTTTGGCGATGCTGCTAAATATGTAGGTGTAGAAGCTATTAAAGGTGTTGTTACTTCTTATATTGGTGGACAAGTTGGCAAATATGTTGGCCCAAAACTAAACTCTTTGTTTGGTTGGGCTCAGCAAGGGTTTAGTCAATATGCACCAGGTGTAGAAAAAATAGGCAATGAGGTTGTTGAATGGGCTTATGAAGGTGGAGTAAAAGCATCCTATGGAAAATTAGGTGGTGCTGTGGGTGGTGTTGTGGGTAAACAAGCCGCAAATAAAGCGATAGTACCTTTAACCGAGGAAACATTTAATCAAGCACTATATTCTGGAGCAGAAAAGATTGGCAATTATTCGATATATGGAACAAAAGGTATGGTAGGTAATACATTCAATCGTAATATATTTCTTTTAGAAGCAGATAAAGGCACAAAAGGGTTAAGTAACCTAAGAAATTTAATCGGAAGTTTTGAGTCTGAGGCATTAAATTCAGGAGCGGATAAAATTTCAATATATGGTTCTTCTGTCATTAATAAAGGATTTCTAAACCCAAATATAGCATCCCGCTTTGGATATACTTTCGAACAATCTGGAAGTGGTATTTTTCTGCAAAAAATATTAATTAAGTAAATTATGAAAAAAAACATAAGTATGTCCGTATTATTATCAATATTCAAAAGAAAGGGTGGCGAAGGCGTTTTTACAAAAATAGTTGATTCTGAAAATTATAATCACTACAAAAATCTATTTAAGTGGACTTCCAATTCACAAGAAACACCATTGATAGTTTACTTTCTTGATAATTCTAATTGGTTTTTCTTAACTGACAATAAAATTTCTTTTACAGATAATGATTGTATAGTAGAAATATACAATAATGAAATATCCGATGTTAGAATAGCAATAGAAGAAGAGTTCAGAAGAAGAGAATTCGATAAATCAAAGTTTACAATTATTGAAATAAAGGATAAAAACTTAAATAAATATTTGGTGTCCATAGAAAGGGGATTGCCGTTTCAAGGATTATACCAAGTCTTACATTTTATTGCTGGTTCGCAATAGTTCAGGATACTGGTATTTTTACTTACTTGTAATACCATCGTTGACATTCGATTTAATATTTTATCACATCACTAAATGTACTTTAATTAAATAATAGACGAAACAAGAAACAATACACGATGAACTATAAATTCTATACAATGGCACTATTAGTGCTAATTATGTTCGGTTGCTCACCCAAAGTAGTACAAAAGGTCATAGATAAGCATGAGCCATTACAAGAAAATGATAGTTTTATTGTATTTAATCAAGATGAAAAAATAGATTTATCAGAGGAAAAAATAATAGGTGATATACAGATAAAAGATGCAGGATTAACAATAGACTGTGATTTAGAAACGGTGCTAAACTTAGCAAAATCAAGAGCAAAAACCATAGGAGGAAACGCTATGCAAATTTATGAGTTTCATCCACCAGATAGGAAATCAACTTGTTATAGAATAAAAGCAAAGGTGATGTGGCTGAAAAATATATCCCTTTATGAGAGAGAAATCATTTGGAGTACAGACCGTAAGCTCAAAATAAGCGATTTCAAGGGTAGCATCCTAAACCGCCCATTTCTTGCATCGACAAGTTCTGAAATTAAGTATAAGTTTAGTAGCAAACCATTTAGTAAAATCGCACTATTTAAAGTCGAAACATCTTTTAATTGCGTTGTTTCTTATTTTAAGTTGGATAATGACTCTTTAAACACTTTAGAACATGAGCAGTTACATTTCAATATTACAGAACTTTATGCAAGAAAGCTAACTAAACGCATTAAAGAAGAGGTATTAACTGCAAAAGAACTGCCAATTAAATGTGAAAAAATATTTCGAGAAATTACACAAGAAACATATGTAGAGCAAGATAAGTATGATTCCGAAACTTATTCTGACAGAACCAAACAAGGAGTATGGAATGCCAAGATTGCAAAGGAACTTGAAAAATATTCAGCCTTTGAAAAAAAAGAAATACAAATCAAAATATAACCTAATCACCATTTTGTGTTATAGTATTTTAATCAATTCATGTTAAATTGAGAGCCACCGACCTAAATATAACGGGTATTAAAACCATAGAAGAAATCTATACGCTGATTGATGAAAATGCTTTTTCTTTGAAGCAAGTATGGGATGTAAGAGATATTTGGGGAAATTTCAGACATCAGACAACATCACGAATTGCTAAGAGAAAAGCACGTTGGGAGATAACTTGTGCAATATTTGAGGTAAAAAGAGAAGGTATATTTTCACAAGTAAATTCAAAAAAAGATACAGCCGAAAAACTTGAAAACAACCCTGAATTAGCCAAATTTGACTACAAATTAACTGACTATGTAAAGATAAGGGCGGCAGAAGCAAAAAATCCAATTATAAAAGCAAGATATAATCACCTACTTTGGAGAAGCCCAAATAATGTAAAGAGAAATACGTATGCTATAATAGCCGTTGAAAATTATCTCATTGTAATTCAACATTACATCGACTTATTTAGCGATAATAAATCTAAGGAGATAGAATCAAGTATCATTGAATTATATGAGCGAGTTGTGATGCTTTGCAGTGAAGTAAAAGAGGGTATAGCTCACTTGAAACAAATAACACAAACATTACTTTTTCAGGTGAATGATTTAAAGTTTTGGGTTAAACGTAAAATTTTAGAAACTATGCTCGAATATCCAAAGGTATTCAAAGCAGATGATTTCAAGGATACTTTAGCAGTTTTTGAGCAAAAACTTAGCAAAACCACAGAAATAAGTGATATTTTTTTACTTGTAAATTATGACCTGCCAGTAGCCATCAAAATTGCACAAAAAACATTGTCAGATGTAAAGAAGTGGTATAATGAAGTTGGGTTTGCATACTTACGGATGGCAGAGGGAGAATCAAAAGATGATAGATTTTGGATTAAACAGAATTATTATGTCAAAGCCATTGAGGCGTTTAAGAAAGCTTCTAACATTACAAAAGTATCTGAGGTAGAACAATTATATTCTATTTTGAAGCCACAAGTTAAATTATCCAAAGTCAGACACACCCCTGATGAAAAGCATCAACGGGTATATCGTGAATTTCATAGTTTCATTAAAAAACAATCTGCTAAAATACTACAATGTAGCCCCAATGAAATATATGCAATCATAGGGAGTGGTTTTCTATTTCCAAAAAAGGATATTGTTTCTAATACCTCAAAGCATGATAAAGATGATTTCTTAAATCATGCTGTTCAGATAAGGTTTGATAATAACCAAAATATTGTAAATCACCGACCTGAATTTGATGATTTGCAAGAACTTTACACGTCATATTCAGCTTACTTAAATCTAAATGTATTGCAATATCTTCATTATATTTTAATCGAAGGCATTAAATCAGAACACCTAAATTTTGAAAATTTTATAGTTTACCTTTCAGAAAAAACATGGATAGGGAAATATGATTTAATCAAAAATGAAGATGGAGACATTCCACCAATGGATTTATTAGCATTAATAACACCTGCTATCGTTGAGTTTTTTATGCAGGTAAAGGCAAGCAACACAGTTGAGGGTTATGAGCCAAGTTTTGTATTGTGTGTTGATAGTCTGACACTAAAAATGGAAGGCTTATTTAGGGCATTTTGTGGTGTAAATAACATTTCCACAAGTTTAATGAAGGCAAAAGGTATGCAAGAAGCTTTAATACATGAAATTTTAGAGTTTGAAGACCTTAAAAAATATTTTAATGAAGACGATTTCTTATTATTCAATTACCTGTTTTTGAATGACGGTGGAATGAATTTGAGAAATAATGTAGCTCATTGTTTTTATGACTTCAAAGATTATCATCAAGGGCAGATGTTATTACTAATCGCTGCATTATTGCGAATTGCAAAATTTGATTACGTTACTGAATCCTAAGTAGCCAATTTAATAAAATCGGTGTAGATAGTGTAGTAAATGCACCTCCAAAGTAAAACTATTTCTCTTGGAGTTTTTCAATAAATTTCTTCAAAGTCGAATTTTCTTCTTTAAGCTGGGCAATTAATTCTTCATAAAGCCTTTTTTCATTATCTGAAATAGAATTATTATTGACTACATATCCGTTATTACTGTTGTTATTATTCATAATATTGAAAACCATTTTCTCATTGAAATTAACAATATCTTCAATTTTGATACCCAAGACCTCAGCGATTTTTTCTAATTTCTGATAAGTAACCTCTGATTCATTCCTTTCAATTTTACCATAGCCCGATGGAGTCATTTCCAAAGATGCTGCCATGAACTCTTGTGTGAAGTTCCTTAACTCTCTCAGCTTCTTAACTTTTGTTCCGATTTCCATATCTCAAATTATTGTTTCCGTCAAAGTTCAAAATTAATCCCCATAGTACCAAAATCAGACTTGAAAATTTATCCATTGTCGGTAGTTTTGGCAACCCAAAATTTGCTGTAACTATTAAAACCAAATCAAAAATGAAAAAACTATTTATCCCCCAAACAATTCTCTTTATGTTGTTTTTGTGTGCATTTTCACTTTGTTCACTTGGACAAGAAGCTGATACCCTTAGCGATGAAGAAAAAAGATTAGTCCAAGAATTAGCCAAAAGTTTAAAGAACGATGTGAACACTTCAAATTCATATCAAAATGATGCTTTCAAAGCAGAACCTATATACAGAACCCCTGAAAACGAAAAATATATTGAAGAAGGTATGTCTTTTAATAAAGATGGTTTAGAATCAGGTTCAGTAGAAAGACAATATCAGCAAATTTTAAGAGAGAGGAAAGAAAAAACAGAAAGAAATATCATCATTATTGCAATCTGTCTTATTTGTACCTTAGCTGTATTTTTAATTATAAAGGAGAAAAAAAATAATGTAACAGGTTTGCAGAGTAAAATTAAAACTGTGAATGAGGAGGAATTAAAGCAAAATCTGGATTTGAAAAATTCAGCCGTATCCGAGGTTGACAACGAAACCTTAAAGAAAAAACTTGGATTATAACCTCATTTCAAATCTACATAAACATTCTATATCATGAATTTTTTTTCTACCATATCTACTTTTCTCAATAGAATTGTAGATATTATCACACAAGGTAATCTCGAACGAGTTAGAGTTATGACAGAATTTAATAATGTTTTCAAAGACTCTTATCTGCAAGGTGAAATTGATAAACTTTGCTCGGTTACAACTTCGATGGGTAATCCCAAATTTAGTCATTCACTTAGCACAATCTATTTGAGGAGTGGTTTCAAAATCACAATTGAGAATGATGAAGACTTATCCGAAAACAACTTTTGGGAAATTGCTAAATATGTACTCGATAGCCCCCCTTTCATTCGTCAGTTAATGGCATTAGGATATGATACCCTCATTATTGTTGGTAAGAGAAATACAGCAGGTATTCAAATTTCATTAAAACAGGTTGTGGATTTACAAAAATATATGTTAGAAAGCAGAAAATGATTCAGAAATACACTATGGTATCAATCGGATTATTAACTTCGGTTGCAGTTTTTTACTTTCTCAGAAAGCGATATTTAGCTCGTAAACACCTAAGAGAAAGCTTGCTTAGAGGTATTGAAGATGGTTTTGAGGAAACAACTCAAAATATAGTTCTCAGTATCTCAAAAAGTAAGGATTTATACAAAAATCTGATTAAACAAGTTCACCCCGATAAATTCCATGATGATAAAAAAGCGATGGCTACTGAATTATCTATGAAGATAACCAAAGCAAAAAGGAATTATAAAGAGTTACTTAAATTGAAAAATGAAGTAGAATTTTTTAAAAATAGTTAATTAGAAAGGTAGATTTTCATAATTTTACTATTAAAATAGTTCAGGAATCACATAAAAATTATGTAAAAATCTACCTTTCTAAATACTTCCATTAATGATACTCTACTACTATTACTTGATTTGGGCGACTTTAAACTTTACTACATCCAATAATTCAACAAGTAAACCACAAAAAATCATAGTTTATTACGATAAACACTACAAAAAAGAATGGTTTACTAACTTCGCAAATTATCCTATCAAGTACGTAGCATTCAATCACACATCAAATTATGCCACTCAGATAATCCAACTCAAAGATTTCGAGACTGCTAACTATAAGATATACCTCGTAAGCACAGATTTGCTCTATGATATACATGGTAGGAAAAACTATAAAATTAAAGGGCTTTCTTACATTAAGAGGAATTTATCGGTTGTTACTATAAAAAATATGACCGATAAAAATGTCATTAAAGTGCTGATACATGAGTTTGCACATGGTAGAGGTTTGGCTCATTGTGAACACCAAAATTGTATTATGAATGATGCAAAAGGCAAATACAGCAACCTGAAAAATTGTAATGAATTTAAAGAAAGTTGCCTGATTTTCATTAGAAAAGAGTCTAAATTGAAAGTTTAAGAGCAAAAATAAAATTACCCCTCTGCGGATAGTATCATTATAGACACCCCCTACTCTCAAATCTGAAAACAATACCCCCCATAGTTTTAAAGTCCTCCTCCAAAAAGAAGAAATATTCATAAAAGACTATGGCAGGGTTCAATTTCATCACCCCACTTATCCAAGGCAGGGCTGTTACTCCCCGAGCATTGAACTGATAGACATAAGCAAAACATCCAATCTGATAATTGACATTTTCTTGGAGTTACTTCATTCATCATTTTAATGGCTATACTTACTTTATATAGCTTAACTCGCCACCGTAACACTTTCTGCCTACTCAAAATTATTCTTCACTTTAACATTTTATCAAAAATCATGGTAACTGTAACCGATTATCAACAACGCACTTCAACAGAAGGCAAACCTTATTTTGTGCTTGAACTCCAATCTGATGATGTTGAGTTCGTCATTTCTCAAACAACTGGCAGGCATTATATAACAGCCAGAAAATGTTGGATTTCATCAACCTTTGGTGAAGCAATGTGTCAAAAAATGGTGGGTAAGTCAATGGTTGGTTCTATTGCCAAAGTTGAATGTGAACCATACGAATTTACTATACCCGAAACAGGTGAAGTCATTACAAGACAGCATCGCTATGATTACACGCCGACTGAACAGAGTAACATGGAGCAAGTAGTCCTGCAAAATAGAGAACCTGTATTTTCTTAAAACTAATCAAGCACTTATCAAGGAGTAGGGTCATATCGGCTCTACTCTTTTTTTTTACCTTAAATCAATTTTCAATCATGCAATTAAATCGAGCAGAGAGGAAAAATGTTAAAATTAAACTTGGTTTACAAGGCTCAAGTGGCAGTGGCAAAACTTATTCGGCTTTACTATTAGCTTATGGTTTGACTAATGACTGGTCAAAAATAGCCATCATTGATACCGAGAATCACTCAGCAGAATTGTACAGCCATCTTGGAGCTTATAATGTTCTAAGCCTTGAACCGCCTTTTTCTCCCGAACGCTACAAAGAAGCCATTGAGGTCTGTAAAAAGGCTCAAATGGAAGTCATAATCATAGACAGCATAAGTATGGAATGGGATTATGTTTTGGAGCAACATTCTCAGTTGGCAGGAAATTCCTACACTAATTGGGCAAAGTTTACTCCTCGACATCATTCATTTGTGCAATCGCTTTTGCAGGTCAATGCTCATGTAATTTGTACGCTACGGGCTAAACAAGATTATGTACTCAATGAAAAGAATGGAAAGTTTGTTCCAGAAAAAGTTGGATTAAAAGCAATTCAACGTGATGGACTTGACTATGAGTTAACAATTGTCTTTGAAATTGACATCAAGCACAATGCTACGGCGACAAAGGATAGAACCGAACTCTTTGTTGGAAAGACTGAATTTAAAATCAGTGCCGCAACTGGTAAAGAAATTTCTGATTGGTGTAAAAAAGGAATTGTAATAGAACCTGATTATCAACCATTTATAGATGCTTGTCAGAGCGTTGATGAATTGAGAGACCTTTATATGAATTCCACAGAAGAGATTCAAAGTAAATATCGAAATCAATTCAATCAAAAGAAATACCTTCTTCAAGTACCAATCACTCATTCATTAACCCCTCAAAATTATAGTCACAATGGAACTACAAGTCGTGTCTAAACCTCCTATAATTCTCCCTGAATCTGTATTTGATTCAACCGATATTCCTTTTATACAAGCCAATACAGTTGTGGTGAGACAACAGGAATTAGCCGATACTCATCTAATACCTGTCTATGTAAAGGATAATGAGCCAGTAATCTCACATCAAGATTTTATCAGTTGTACACAAGAAATTGTACATCAGTTGTATCGGAGTGAGCAAGTATTACAGCCAAGCATTAGAGTTTCACACCCAATTAAAGGAAGAACACCAGAAGCAAAGGATAAACCAGCAAAAGACCTATTGGAACACGAGAAAACCATATACTATGAAAGAATGGCTTTTGTTATTGAAATTCCGAGTATCAAAGATACCATCAATGGAAATGAGTTATCGTTGACAATTGGCGGAGTAAAAAGCTATAGTTTAGATAACCTCTACAATAGGAAAGGCTCGGATGAACATTTCAAAGTTTTCATCGGCTTTCAAAATAAAGTGTGTTGTAACCTTTGTGTTTGGACTGATGGCTATTCAGGTAATATCAAGGTGAGGAATACAGCACAGCTAATGAAAAGCATCTATGATTTAATTGTGGCGTATAAAACAGATAAACAATTATTTGCACTACAAAACTTACTGCATTATAGTTTAACCGAGCGTGAGTTTGCTACACTCATTGGTAGGGCTAAGTTATACCAATACCTTCCTTTGATGGAAAAGAAGCAAATTCAGCCACTCTCTTTTGGAGAAACCCAAATTGGAATGATAGCCAAAGACTATTACCAAGATGCAAGTTTCTGCCGAAGGGATGATGGAAGTATCAGTTTATGGAATGTTTATAATCTATTCACAGGAGCAAATAAACAAAGCTACATTGATACCTTTCTTGACCGAGGGGTAAATGCTTTCGAGTTTGTAGAAAATTTAGCACAGTCAATAGAAAGTAAAGCAAATAGTTGGTTTTTGAATTAAGCACAAGGCAAGGGGTTGGTAGAAATATCAGCCCTTTTAAATTTTATGATGATGGAAGATAATTTCGCTGCAAAAATAGTCATTGACCCATTTTCATTATTGGTAGTCAATTCACAGGGAGAGTTAAAAAGAATCTATTGCCCATTTTTAGCAAGATGTATGATTCCGATAAACAACCTATTCCAATATGAAGCTTATGTAATTGATATGGTAAAAACAGGAACGAGTGAAGATATTATTTTCATCATACAAGGCAAACCATATCTACATAGCTATTTCAATATTTTACCGTAGTGCTACATTGGGGCTTATGCTGTATTTTTTTACACTTTTTTTTGAGACGGTTTTACCCTCTAATCAAAACCACTGAAAAAAAAGTGATATTACCTTTAGAGTAAAATTTCTACAATTTTTCTACAGTTTTGTTACAAAACATCAATAAACAGAAAGTAGTAAAAATAAAAAAGAGAACGTAAAGTGCTGATAATTAGCGATTTACATTCTCTTTATTTTTTGTTTTTTATCCTTTTTTATCAGGATTTGTACCGAGGACGGGAATCGAACCCGTACGAGTTTAAAAGCTCACAGGATTTTAAGTCCTGCGTGTCTACCAGTTCCACCACCTCGGCGAAAAAGTTTTATCTTATTCTTGAAAAAAAAAGCACCAGTGAGGTGCTTACTCTTTCGAGCGAAAGACGAGTCTCGAACTCGCGACCTTAACCTTGGCAAGGTTACGCTCTACCAACTGAGCTACTTTCGCATTACATTTTTGATTTTGACTTGGTGTCTCTGTCTTAATGTGGTGCAAAGGTAAGGCGATTTTTATTACTTGTCAAGTGTTTGAAATAAAAAAGTTTTAATTTTTTTATTATTTTTTTGTAAACATCTGATTATAAGAGGCTTCACAGTCTGAAGATTTTTTTAAAAATTTTATCGGGATAGTCATGTATATTCTCAATGGCTGGAATTTATTAAATTTATGTGTGCCGCCTGGATTCCAATTAGACATTAATTTTATTACTCGCATGGCTTCGGCATCGCAAGTTGTATTAATTCCTTTCATTATTTCGTAATTGCTTGTGCTTCCATCTTTCTCAACAACAAATTTTATGAATACTGTATTCCTGTTTTTTTCGGCTGGAATCTCAGAAACTGGTACGTTGATATTCGAGCAAATGAACGAGTAAAGTGCTTGGTAGCCTTGTGGATAGGTTGGCCAAACATCGGTGGTTGTATAAATCAGACTATCTGATGTATTTTTTTGTGCCATACTTATCAGCGAGCTGCAAAAAATAGCAATGAAGTATAATTTTTTCATGTTTTTGTGAGTTTAAGTTTTTAACATCTGTACTTTTGCAAAAATAATAGGAAAATTTAGTTTTAAAAATATTTAGCTAATTGTCTAAATAAATTAAACGGAAGTCTTTCTGCAAGACTTTTGAAAATTGTAATTCAATAAATGGATAGAATAATAGCTTTTGATAAATCGCCCGATGGATTGATTCCTGCGATTATCCAAGATTCGATTACGGGCAAAGTGCTTATGCTTGGCTATATGAATGCCGAAGCTTATCAGAAAACAATGACTGATAAGATTGTCACTTTCTTTAGCCGTAGCAAGCAAAGACTTTGGACGAAAGGTGAAACATCAAATAATTTCCTGCATGTAAAAAATGTATTGGTTGATTGCGATGGCGATACGATTTTGATTCATGCTTCACCCGATGGCCCGACTTGTCATACAGGAGACGATACGTGTTTTCAGGAGGTTAATGACGGAAAAGTGTTGTTTATTAATCACTTACGTGCCGTTATTAAAGACCGTAAACTAAATCCATCGGATAAATCTTATACGACGGAGTTATTCAAGAAAGGGGTAAATAAGGTTGCTCAGAAAGTAGGAGAGGAGGCCGTTGAGTTGGTAATCGAGGCGAAAGATGATAATAAAGAGTTGTTTTTGGGCGAAGCTGCTGATTTATTCTATCATTATTTGGTTCTACTGGAGCATAAAGATTATACGTTCGATGAAGTATTGGATGTGTTGATTAAGCGTCATATTCCCCGCTCCTAAAGCGGAGTACTTATTTTGTAAATCTTGATTTTTTGCGTTTGTTTATGTATGTTTATGTAAATATTCACTCAATAGTAGATTTTATGATAAATTACTTAATTCGCTTGGCTTGTTGTGCTGCTGCGGTTTACTTCATGCCTCAATTTTTAAATGAAATAAAAGTCGATGGCACGACTACTGCTCTTATTGTTGCTTTAGTAATGAGTTTTCTGAATACGTTCATAAAACCTATCCTAAAGTTGCTTTCATTGCCCATTACGATGCTTACGCTTGGGTTGTTTTCGTTGGTTATTAATGTAGCTATTGTTTATTTGTGCGATTACTTGGTTGATGGTTTCAGGGTTAGTGGTTTTATTCAACCATTAGTTTTTGGATTCGTTCTTTCAATCGTGAATAGTCTGGTAGGTACTTTTCAAGAATAATTATAGAGGTGATAGTAAAAAGTCCATTGTCGAAGATAATCCTCCGACAATGGACTTTTTGTTGTTATGATAGTCAGTGATTAAAATCACTGACTAAGGGAACAATGGAATTTATTTGTTGAGTAAAAACGATTCAAATCGTTTCGGATTATAAACTCTCCAATGTCGCTTTTACTGCATCAAAGTTTGGTAAATCTCCTGCACTTTCTAATACTTCTGCATATTTGATTACACCTGCTGCATCTACCACAAAAGCCGCACGTTTGGCCACACCTTGCATTCCGAAAACAAATGTATCGTAGTATGCACCGTAAGCTTGTGCTGTTTCTTTATTAAAATCTGATAGTAAATTGAAAGGAAGATTTTGCTCCGCTTTGAATTTGCCCAAAGTAAAGATAGAGTCAACCGAGATGCCTAAGATTTCGGCATTTAAGCCTGAATACGTTGCGATATCGTCACGCATTTGGCAAAGTTCTGCTGTACATACGCCTGTAAAAGCCAAAGGAAAAAACAATACTACTACGTTTTTGCCACGATAATCAGCCAAGTTGATTTCTGCTTTATCGGTGTTGAATAATTTGAAATCGGGTGCTTGTTCGCCTACGTTTAATGCCATGATTAAAATTTTATTTAAGGTTTTTTATTGAACTTAATAACCTACAAATTAAGTAGAAAGTTTGTAGATTAAGAAAAATCTTGTTCAATGCTTTTCTTTTTGTTCTAAAACTGGCATTATTCTCCAAAAAATCTCAAATTTGCTTAGAAAACACTTCGTCATACTATAAAACACCATGCCACAAGAAATAATAAAAACATCCATTTTTGATTTGTTCAAGATTGGGCCAGGGCCATCGAGTTCGCACACGATTGGCCCAATGAAAGCAGCCTACGATTTTCTGCAACGAGCCAACTTTTTGGCAACTTCACAATTGCTCGAAAATCCACAAATTATCATTCATTTATACGGTTCACTGAGTGCAACAGGCAAAGGTCACGGTACTGACCGAGCCGTTATTGCTGGCTTATTAGGTTGGCTACCAGATACTTGTGAGCCAACGGCGTTTACAGCACTATTAAAAAATGAAACCGATGCTTACGAAACACAAGTGGCTGATAGCCAGGTAAAATTAACAGCCAGAAGTATTGTTTTTGAAAAGAAACGTTATGATTCGCCACACCCGAACACGTTAGTTTTTAAGCTGATAAGTGCCGAAGAAATTATTTTGGAAGAAGAATATTATTCGGTGGGTGGGGGATTTATCCAGCGAAAAGGTGAAGATTTAAGTGCTGAAAATAATAAAATGCCCAAGTATGCCTTCACGAGCATGAAGGAGCTGAAAGAGCATTTACAGAAAAATAAAATTACACTAACTGATTTGATGATTGCCAACGAAGAGTCGTTGACGGGACTTTCAAGAAAAGAAATTTACCAAAAAATTGATGATATTTTGGAAGCGATGCATAAAGCCGTAAAACGAGGGTTACGCCAAAAAGGACTTTTACCTGGCACAATCAAATTGCGTAGGAAAGCCCCTGTTTTGTATGAGCAAGCTAAAAACCTTGCATCGGCAAGCGATAGCTTTATGATTTTTTTGAATGCCTATTGTATGGCAGCATCGGAAGAAAATGCCACTGGGAATATCGTAGTGACAGCCCCTACTTCTGGAGCTTCTGGGGTTATTCCTGGGGTGTTTTTTTTATTAAGGAATCATTATCACTACGATAAACAACGCCTACGAGAAGGAATGTTGGCAGCGGCGGCGGTTGGGTTTTTAATTAAACACAATGCCAGTATTTCGGGTGCCGAAATGGGCTGTATGGGTGAAATCGGTTCGGCTTCGGCAATGGCGGCAGCGATGTTGGCTCATTGTGCAGGAAAAAGTATTGAAATTATTGAAGCCGCCGCAGAAATTGCGATTGAGCACCACTTGGGCATGACCTGCGACCCAATAGGTGGCTACGTACAAATTCCGTGTATCGAACGAAACGCTATGGGAGCAATTAAGGCATATAATGCTTATTTGTTATCATCATCGGGCAATGCTTCGGCACAAAAAATATCGCTCGATAGTGTCATAAAAGTGATGCGTGCGACTGGTCGTGATATGTCGAAAAAATATAAAGAAACTTCACAAGCTGGTTTGGCTTTGAGTGCAACTGAGTGTTAGTTTTTTCCACAATTTCGGATTTAACCTGCATTATTTCCGAAATTGTGTAATTTTAAAAATATCATTACATCAGAAAATATTATAAGTGGTACAATTTTTGATGTAAACTACGATATAATTTATTAACTATTGAGGGAATGAAAAGTATTTGCCAAAGAAAAATGAAGGTTGCAATCATTACCATTGCGACGCTGTCAAGCGGGCTTTTTATGGGAAGTTGTAATAAAACCAAAGAAGACCCAACACCCGTTACGGTTGTTGATACTACGACCGCCAATGCGGCAATCAGATGGGGAAAAATGTCGTTAATTATTGCAGAACGAACGCCCAATAATACGCCTACTTATGCTTCGAGAGGTTTTGGTTATATTGGACTTACAATGTATGAAAGTATCGTTGCTGGAAATAAAGGGTATGTCTCAATGGCTGGTCAGTTAAATGGCCTTACGACGCTACCCCAAATTGATACTACCCAAAAATATAATTGGGTTTTGAGCCTTAATGCAGGACAGGCTTGGATTCATAAGAATATTTATGAGCAAACCTTTGATGCAAATAAGAAAACGATTGACTCGCTCGAAAGTAAGATTTTAACCGAATATAAGACTGAAAAGCAAGACGTCATCGACCGTTCGGTAAAGTATGGGCAAGAGGTTGCAAAAGCGATTTTTGAATGGTCAAAAACCGATGGAGGGTATCAGGGGTATAATCGAAACTTTACGCTTGATTATGTGGTGCCAATTGGCTTAGGTTATTGGCGAACACCGAGTTTTAGCCAGTCGGCAAGTGTGTTACCTTTACATCCTTACTGGGGAAAAAACCGAACTTTTGTGGCAAGTAATGGCACGTTGGCAATGCCTAAACCAATTGAATTCAATGCCAATACGTATTCGCAATATTATGCTCAGTTTTTAGAGGTTTATGCTAAGAATAAGGTTTTAACACAAGAAGAAAAAGAGATTGCGTTGTTTTGGGGCGATGACCCAAGCCGAACTTTTACGCCACCTGGCCATTCGTATAGTATTGCACGTATTGCTGTAAAGACTGCAAAACCAAGCTTAATTAAAGCTGCACAGACTTATGCAATGGTTGGAATGTCGATAGCTGATGCCTTTACAAATTGCTGGAAAGCTAAGTATACGTATAATGTTGAACGTCCCTCAACTTTCATTAGAAACTTTATTGATGGTTCGTGGTTATCGTTTTGGCCTGAGCCGCCGTTTCCAGCCTTTTATTCTGGTCATGCCGTCCAATCAGGTGCTTCGGCAACTGTTCTTACAAAACTTTATGGAAATGAGTTTAAATACGTGGATGATTCGCACGAAGGACGTGGGCAAGACCCATTGACAATGATTTTTTACAAAAAACGTTCTTATAATTCATTTTGGGAAGCTGCTGAAGAATCGGCATATTCGAGATTTTTGGGTGGAATACACTGCCGTAGTGATAATGATACTGGTCTGGCCGAAGGTCGTAAAGTAGGCCAAAATATTAATAATTTGAAGTGGACGAAATGAGTTCTGAATCCTGAGTTCTTGGTTGAGAAATACTCAGAACTCAGCATTTTTTTTCATTGCCAAATAAACACCGTTCGTCCAGCCGAAGCCATCTTGGTTGGGATATTCTCCACCACCTGCCAAAAGACCTTCATCTACTACATTGTATTTTTCGGTCATTTTTCCTGTTTTCTCATACACTCGTTTGTTGAGTTGTAGCCAGTTGTGGCGTATTTTAGTGGCTAAAGCATCAAATTGATAATTCAAAAGACCTTTGTAGGCAATCCATTGTAGTGGAGCCCAACCATTGGGTGAATCCCATTGCTGACCCGTTCGGGCGATAGTTGTCAGCAAACCACCACTTTTTAAAAACTTAGCTTCAAGGTGTTCAGCAATTTTTTGTACTTGATTTTGCTCGGCAATTTTGAAATAAAGCGGAAAAGTTGCCGCTAATGTCAAATGAGTTTTTGCTTCATTTGCTACAAAATCATAGTCGAAATAAAATTCTTCGGTTTCGTTCCATAAATATTTTTGAATTGCATTCTTGCGATTTTGTGCCAAATACTGATATTTAAGGGCTTCTTCGTTATCATCGAGCAAAGAATAAGCGGCCGAAATGGTGTCTTCTAAATGAAAAAGTAGGCAGTTTAGGTCAATCGGAATAATATCGGTTGTATGAATACTTGCGAATGAATCAGCTTCTCTAAACCATCTACTGCTAAAATCCCAACCTGATTCGGCGGCCGCACGTAAATGACGAAACAAAATGCTCGGTTCTTGTGTAGATTGGTGCGAAAGTTCGACATCTTCTTTGTAAGATTCTGGCCGAGGCGTATTATGTTCATCCCAAAAACGATTCAAAATTTCACCACCAGGCATCAGAACTACTCGATGTTGTGCATTGTTTTCGGCGGTAAGTTTTTCGCTTCCATTCATCCAAAAATAGTACTCTTTTTTTAGAAACGGTAAATGTTTTACCAACATTCCTAAGCCATTTTCTTCGCTCAAAAGTTTGACCATCAATGAATAAAAAGGTGGTTGCGAACGCCCCACATAGTAGCTACGATTGCCGTTTGGAATGTGCCCGATTGTATCAATTAAGTAAGAAAAGTTATCAACCATTGATTCTATCATGTCAATTCGTCCAGAAGCACGTAAACCGAGCATCGTAAAATAACTATCCCAATAATAAACCTCTCCAAAACGTCCGCCTGGAACGATATATGGTTTTGGAAGTGGAATCAGCGAACTATTTTCGTGTTCGGGTTCACGAGTGAGTATTGTCCAAAGCGTTTGGAGATGTTGGTCTATCGTATGGTTTTTCTTGCTTTCGTAAGTTGCCGTTCTATTGACGGGCAAATCAAAATGTTTCATTACAAAAGCTTTCAAATCGAAGTCTTCTGTGTCTTTTTCTTTCAAAAAAGTTTCGTTGATGGCATCTAAACTATCTTTTGCGATACAATCAGGAAATGTTTTATTATCAGGAAAGATGCTTTCTGTCTGAACTCGTTCAAACAAAAGCCCTAAGTCAAAGATATTTTTAATGCTACTTGTCATTGCAAATAATAGTAACAAGATACTTGTAAGTAAGTAATGGTTAATTGTTTGTAAATTAATGCCCTTCGGTATTCGTAAACGAAACTTTAAGCATTAGATTTTTTTTGTAGGGCGTTGAGTATAAACAAACAAGCCATCAAAATTCCCATCGGGATTAACGAAAGATAAAAGGCCGTTTGCCCAGTAAAAGCATCGAAAACATGCCCTGTTATGATTGAGCCTGTTGTGCCACCCAAAGCCGAAAAAACAACAATCAGACCCGACATTGGGCTGTGTAAATGCTTGGGTAGTGAACTCAGAATAACAGAGTTGATGGTTGGGTAAATGGGGGCTAAGAAAATTCCCATTATTGGGAAAATATAGGCCACAATCGGTGCGTTTGTCCAGTTTGTATCGGGCGATGCAATGATGCCTTCTGTAAGCGGCAAAGTCAATAAAACTAAGGATGCACAAATGGCCAAGCAAACCGATAAGACTAAAATCCAGCTAAAACGGCGAAGAATTATGCCTGAAGCAAAACGACCAATGGCAAATGCTCCTGCCAAAATTGCCCCTGCCTGAATGCCCATGCTGGCAGGAACTTTCAGAATATCTTTGTAGAAAGTTGGGGTCCAAGTTTGAAAACTTTGTTCGATAAGTACGAATAAAAATATGCTGATAATAAAGACAATAACTAATGGTAAAATAATGAGGCGAATCATAGCCAGAAAATCATTGCTAAGCGAACTGCCTTCGATTTTTGCATCAGATTCATCTAATTTGGCCGACATCAATAATAAAAACGCAATCGATGATACCCCCCCTAAAACCCAATAAACATTGAGCCAAGTGGTCGATTTCGGATTATCGTTATCAATAAATAAGCTAAAAAGTATATTTCCCAACAAAACCCCAACCATAAACGTACCTTCGAGCAAACCCATAAAACTTGAGTGTTCTTTAATATCTTTCGTGATGAGGCCGATTGTTGCGAAAACTGATATTTTGATGAGAGCAAACGAAATACCGACCACTAAAAACAATAATTTAAAGTGCCAAAATCCATCGGCATAAGGAATCGTGAACGAAATAATACTGACCAATGCCAATGCCACGAGCATAGCTTTTTTATAGCCGACTTTGGGCAGAAAGGATGCCAACAAAAACGAACAAATGGCAATCGGTAGGTCTTTGAAGCCTTCTAAAACAGATGCGTCTGATTTCGTAACATCAAAATTTCTTTGTACTTGCAAAAGCACCGCACCGACACTATTGAGCAAAATAGCAAATACAAAATAATTTAGGTAAAGCGAAAGTTTAATTTTCCAGTGTTGCATAAAAGATGAGGTTATAGAGGTTGATAGTTTAGGATAAGAATATGCAGTATTATCTAAAAAAAAGCGAGCATTTGCTCGCTTTTTATAATTCATCATAGGTTTTCCTTAATCAAAAAAATATAAACTGCTTCTTAGTAGTAGTTTACTCAGCAAAGTACAATGTTTTTATCAATAAAAAATATAGGTCTATTAATCAATATTAAAACTATATTATTATTTTTATGAAAAATTTAATAGTTTTAATATTAATAGAGTGAAAGCACCCTTTGAACAGATTCAAAATGATGAAGGAAGTTCGTTTAGATTTCTGCATCAGAAAGTATTCGCCCAACAATTCCCGTGGAATTACCACTATCATCCAGAATTAGAGTTGGTGTTGGTTTTTGGAGGTAGGGGTCGCCGACACGTTGGCAATCATCTGAGTTATTATGATGATGGCGATTTGGTTCTGATTGGTTCAAACCTACCCCATGCAGGCTTTGGCTACGATGCACTGGGCGAACACGAAGAAATCGTGATTCAGTTTAAAGAAGATTTTCTTGGAGATAAGTTTTTTGAAAACCCCGAAATGGAACACATCAAAAAATTATTTGAGTATTCGCAGCAAGGGATTCAATTTTATGGCGAAACGCAGAAGAAAATAGCAAAAGAGTTGAAAAAACTAATAGGGGTATCGCACTTCGAGCGGCTAATTCGATTGTTGAATATTTTTCAAGAATTGGCTCATTCTGCCGAATATAATCTACTCAACTCGCTCAATACTCGTTATGATTTTAGTCAAAAAGACCAGATTCGGCTCAAACGAGTGTATCAGTATGTGGAGAAAACCTATCAGAGCCCTGTGAATATCAGAGAAGTAGCTGATATTGCTAACCTAACTGTGCCGTCGTTTTGTAATTATTTCAAAAAAACAGTCAATCAAACCTTTACTGATTTTATCAATGAATACCGCATCAATAAAGCCTGCCAGCTCTTAATGACCGAGAGAAGTATTGCTGATGTATGTTTTGAGTGCGGTTTTACGAATAATTCGTATTTCAGTAAGGTTTTTAAAGAAATAAAAGGCAAAAGTCCACTGGAATTTAAGAAACTGGTTTTGCGGAAATAGCAACTATTCAGCCATAAAAACTTCTTCAAAAGCTAATTCAAAACCATCTAAAAGTTTTGATTTTGCAATGCCTTGCTCTTCAACCGCTGAAAAAATACTGTATTTGTTATTTTCTAACGAATAAACAATGATAGTTTCATTGAGAGGGTCAATCAACCAATATTCTTTTACACCAAAAGTTTCGTAATCATTTTTTTTCTCTACGTAATCTCTTACTACTGAGCCTTTTGAAACTACTTCTACTACCAAATCGGGTGAGCCAGAAATGTTTTTTCGACCAACGATTTGCTTATTTTCAGTAGCAACAAAAATTACATCAGGTTCGCACACATTTCCTTTATCGAAAACCACATCCAAAGGTGAAACAAAAACTTCTCCGAGTTGATTTTGGAAAGCAAATTGAAACAAAAGTCGGTAAATTAAACCAACAATTTGTTGGTGTTCGATAGTTGGTGCGGGCATATCAATTAAATTAAAATTACGGATTTCATGCCTCGACTCCGAAGGTAATTCTTGCAAAAGTCGTTCGTATGTCCATTTTTCGGTGCTAATTGGCTTTACCATGGTCATTGATTTTTTGCTAAGTTATAAAAACTCAAGTAATTGCTCGTTGATTTTGTGATTTTTTCTTAAACCGTCGGTTCTTTAATTGCCAACTGTCCGCAAGCGGCATCAATATCTTTTCCACGACTGCGGCGAACGTTTACTACTACGCCTTTATCTTCCAAAAATTTAGCAAATTTGGTTAGTTTATCTTCCGTTGTATTTACGTAATCGGCTTCGGCAATGGGGTTATATTCAATGATATTAACCTTTGCAGGTACTTTTTTGGTAAATTCCCAGAGCTCTTTGGCATCTTGTAGCGAATCGTTGAAATCATTAAATACAATGTATTCAAACGTGATTCGATTGCCCGTTTTTTTGTAGAAATAATTAAGTGCCGTAGCCAAATTTTGTAACGAATTGCTCTCATTAATCGGCATAATTTCGTTGCGTTTAGCGTCGTTTGCTGCATGAAGCGAAAGTGCTAAATTGAATTTCACACCGTCATCGCCCAACTTTTGAATCATTTTTGCAATTCCTGCCGTACTAACTGTAATTCTTTTCGGCGACCAATTTAAACCTTCGGGTGAAGTGATATAATTGACCGATTCCATCAAGCCCGAATAATTGAGCAGCGGCTCGCCCATGCCCATATATACAATATTGGTCAACGGCTGATTATAATGTTCTTCGGCCTGTTGCTTGATAAGCACCACTTGGTCATAAATTTCAGCACCGTCGAGGTTGCGTTTGCGAGCCATGTAGCCCGTTGCACAGAATTTACACGTAAGCGAGCAACCTACCTGCGATGAAACGCAGGCCGTCATGCGGTCGTCGGCGGGAATCAGTACGCCTTCCACCAAATTTCCATCAAATAATTTAAAACCCGATTTAATGGTTTTATCATTACTGACTTGTTTTTTATGCACCGAAACTGCCCGAATCTCAAAATTTTCTTTCAGCAATTCACGGGTTTTCAATGATAGGTTGGTCATATCATCAAAACTCCATGCCGATTTTTTCCAAAGCCATTCTGAAATTTGTTTAGCTCTGAAACCTTGTTCGCCGTTGGCTGCCAGCCAAGTTTTTATTTGTTCGGTCGAAAGTTTTCTTATATCTTGTTTGCTCATATCTTCCTTAAATAATAACTCTGAAAGTTACTTTGATAAATCTGAAATGTGCGAACAGGATGTTCGCATCACAGTGCAAAGTTCCGAAATATTAGTTGGTTTTGCCAAGAATAAACGTTTTATCATTCAAAAACCTTATTTTTGCTTTTGTTTAAAAAACACCTACCCTAAATTATTAAAACTGCGAACAAGATGTTCGTTCCACAGAAGATGAAAAGATTTGAAAATAAAGTTGTCTGGATTACAGGAGCATCATCAGGAATTGGCGAAGCAACGGCGTATGCCTTTGCCAAAGAAGGTGCAAAACTGATACTTTCGGCCCGCCGTGAAGAAGAATTATTGAGGGTAAAAAAAGCCGCTGGTTTGGCAGAGAAAGATGTTTTTGTACTGCCGATTGATGTCGAGAAAGCAGAAGAAATTGAGCCAAAAGCTCAACAAGCAATCCAGCATTTCGGACGCATTGATGTGCTTTTCAATAATGCGGGTATTTCGCAACGCAGTTCGGTAGAAGAGACCGAAATGGCGGTTTATCAGCGAATTATGAATCTTAACTTCTTTGGAGTTATAGCTCTGACGAAAGCTGTTTTACCAACCATGAGAAAGCAAAAAAGCGGACATATTGCCGTAACGAGTAGTTTATCAGGAAAACTTGCTACGCCGATGCGTTCGGGCTATTGTGCCTCAAAACATGCGTTACATGGTTTTTTCGATGCCCTCCGTGCCGAAGTTCATGAGGATAATATCGGCGTGAGTTTGATTTGTCCAGGATATATCCGAACTAATATTTCGCTTAATGCCGTTGCGGCCGATGGAAGTAAATTTGGTAAAATGGACGAAAATCAAGCCAATGGAATGGCCGCCGAAGAATGTGCCAGCCGAATTTTAAATGCTATTTATAAAAACAGAGATGAAGTTTATATGGGTGGGAAAGAAGTTTTTGGGGTTTATCTGAAAAGATTTTTTCCGAAGCTATTAGCAAAAATTGTTCGGAAACAAATGCCTAAATAAAATTTAGATTTGACCAATATTTTTTTGGTCAAATCAAGAAAAAATTATAAATTGTTATGCAAACCAACTATTTAATAAATAGTTAGAAAAAAAATATTTATTAAAGTAAAAACAGTATTTTTAGCTAATATATTACTTATAATCAATTGGTTAAAGAGCTATATTTTTTATTTCTTCTCATCGCACAAAGTTTGATTTTGGTCATAGTTTTTAAAAACTTTATCGCATTTCTTTGCAAAATATTGTTTTTGTCCATAACT
>JAIYBU010000150.1 GCA_027488335.1 Cytophagaceae bacterium | reverse complement strand
ATATACCACGATTTACCTTGTTGTGAAAGACCAATACGTGGCCGAAGACTTGCTACAAGATACATTTATCAAAGCAGTTGAGGTTTTACGTGATGGCCGATACAATGAAGAAGGCAAATTCCTTCCGTGGGTACTCCGAATCGCTCATAACCTTGCGATAGACTATTTCCGTAGAGAGAAACGCTACCCGACCGTAGTGTTTGAAGACGGAAGTAATGTGTTTAACACCCTCGATTTTGCCGAAGATTCAATCGAATCATTACAAATCAAGCGTGAATCTCACGAACACTTGCGTGATTTAATCAAAAGATTACCCGACCAGCAGCGTGAGGTTTTGGTGATGCGTCATTACGATGACATGTCGTTCCAAGAAATTGCCGATGCAACTGGCGTGAGTATCAACACGGCGTTAGGGAGAATGCGTTATGCTCTCATCAATCTTAGAAAAATGATGGGAAAATCAGCGTATGCTTATGACACAAACCTTTACCAGCACGCAGAATGATGTAGTTCGTTATTTGTATAATGAAACATCAATCCAAGAAAATTCTTTAGTAGAAGAAGCTCTTCTTTTTGACAAAGATTTGCTCGATTTCTACCTTGACTGTGCCGACCTCAAAACTGGCATGGACAAAATTCAACTCTCGCCATCAGATTCGGCGATTGAGAGAATCCTCAGCTATTCAAGAAATTACAAGCCTAAGATTTAATCTTGGGCTTTTTTTATGGTTTGATTATTGCCAAAAAGTAGGCATCTTTGCAGATGAAATCTGAAACATTTGCTAAGGAATAAACACCTAACTGCTTATTTACTAAGTAGCTAAGTAGCTCTGTGTTTCATTCTTCATTCTTCATTCTGCATTCTACATTAACCAAAAATGTCTTTTTTAGAAAATTTATATCAACGTTTTGAGGCAAAAGTTGCTTCATTTTTATCTGGCCCAAAATGGAAATCGAAAGTTGTGATAGTTGCCGTGTGTGTTATGTTGCTTTCATTTTTCAATAATATTTCTCCGCTTCGTCATTTTGGGGATTTTTACACAGCCGTAATCAAGGAAAAACGAGAGTATTTTCTCTACCAAACCATCAAAGACCGAGCAGCAAGCATTACTTATAATTGGACTTACCCAGAGTTTACGGGCATGAATAACCGCACATTCAGACTGACGATGCCTGCATTCGTAAAAGCCCTACATATTCAGCACGTAAGTATCGTTTTATATGGTTTGCAATTAATTTTGGGCGTTGTATTCCTATATATGCTTATCAATTTTTTGGAACGTTCGATAAGCGATAAATCAAGTATTTTCTATGCTGTTTTAGGCATTGTTTCTACTTATATGGGTGCAGCTTTTTTTATAGATAATGCCACTTACGGAGATTTTTTCTGCTATTTTGCTCTATTTCTGGCAATTTATTATCAAAATCCGCTGTTGATATTTATATTTTTATCGTTAGCTTTTTGGGGCGATGAACGTGCGGGTGTAGGCTCAGGAATGGTATTTTTGTGGTGGTGGTTTGTGCCACAATGGAAGGAAAATAAATCATTTAAGATTCAAATAAACTTACAAATGTTGGCCGTTGTGGCAGCTTGGGCGGCTTATGGTGCAGTTCGTAAATTTTACTTAGTCGATAAACTCGGTATGCACGACACCACCAAACCTGGCGAATTTGCCGAAATGTTTGGCGGAAGTTGGCCAGTTTGGGGCTTCAAGTTTTTGTGGGTTTTTGAGGGTTGGTGGTTGCTTATTTTACTGGCATTAGTTTTCCTTTCGGCAGCCAAAGACTGGCTCAGACTTTTGGCGATTTTGGGTGCATTATTGGCAATGTTAGTAGGCTCTCTTACAACTTTTGATTCTACTCGAAGCGGCTCTTACGGAATCATTACTATATTTTTAACCTTAGTTATCGCTCAAAAATACCTTACCGAAAAAGAGTTAAAAGTACTGCTTTTGGTGGTTTCCATTATCTGTTTCTTACACCCGATGGCCACCCGCACGAATGGAACTGGTTTTTTCTTGATGTAAAGACGATGTTTGAGTAACTTTGTGCAGGTTTAAAGAAAAAATCTTTTGAATCGAATAAATCGAGGATTTTAAATCCTGTCTATCTTAGAAATCTTTTAAATCCTGTCAAAAATAGATGTGTAAACTCCTTTTGGTTGTTCCGTGCTATAATGAGCAAGAAATTCTTGAGAAAACTTATAGCACATTGTCGATGTATTTTTCTGAATTGAAAGAACGAAACGCCATCACGGCCGATAGCAAAATCTGTTTTGTGAACGATGGTAGCCGTGACTCAACTTGGATAATCATTGATAGTATCTGCAAAAGAGATGAAAACATTATTGGCTTGAAACTCTCACGAAATTTTGGGCATCAGGCGGCTTTAGTGGCTGGTTTATTACACCACAAAAACCAATTTGATTGTTACGTTTCGATTGATGCCGACCTGCAAGACGACCTACGAGCGATTGATGGAATGCTGGAAAAATACAACGAAGGCTCAAAAATTGTTTACGGAGTACGCAATGACCGCAGCACCGATTCATTCTTTAAGCGTTTCACGGCTGAAACATTCTATAAACTCATGCAACGCATGGGCGTTCCGACGGTTTACAACCATGCAGATTTCAGATTAATTGATAATCAAGTACTTAACGAGTTTTCAAACTTTGGCGAAACCAATCTTTTCATTCGTGGAATTATCCCGATGATAGGTTTTCAGAGCGATAAAGTTTATTACAAACGCCTCGAACGTGAAGCTGGCGAATCAAAATACCCACTTAGAAAAATGCTAATTTTTGCGTGGAATGGCATCACTTCGTTTTCGACCGTACCGATGAAATTAGTTCTTTGGTTTGGTATCTTCAATTTTGTATTTGCGATGGGAATCACAGCTTGGGTTTTGGTCTGCAAACTATTTGGTTTTACGGTGCAAGGCTGGACATCAATCGTACTTCCAATGACCTTTTTCAGCGGCTCGAATATGATTGCTATTGGCCTGATTGGCGAATACGTTGGAAAGATTTATGAAGAAGTAAAATCTCGCCCAAGATATATTATTGAAACGGTTTTGAATGAAGAGAAGTAATGAGAGAAATGCTTAATATTGAAAAACCACACTATCAATTTGAAAGCTCTCCAGATGCACTCGTATTTGAATTCGATAGCATAAGTGATAGTAAAATCATCAGAAAAGCTGTTATTTTATGAAGAAATAAATGGCTATGATAACTTATTTCAGTTGGGCTTTGGCGATATAACAATTGATGGCAAAATGGATTTCATTGCAGTAAGTAAAAATAAAGACCGAGATAAGGTTTTGAGTACAGTAGCTCAAACAATGCTCGTGTTTTTTGATAAATACCCCGATAAAATGTTATATTTTCGTGGAAGTACCAACACAAGAACTCGACTCTATCGAAGTCTTATATCGAAATTCATTGAGATAATAGAACTTAATTTTAAAGTAGTTGGTTTGAAAAGCGACGGTTCGCCCGAAGAGTTTATTAAAAACCAAGATTATACAGCATTTATCATATATCCGTTATGAAAAAAGTAAAAGAAACATCTAAAATAACCTATACTATCAATCCCAATTTACAAGGGAAAAAGTACGAGTTTACCCCAGAATCAAAAGATTTCTTAGAAAAAGGAGAAGTTTTTTTAAGAGAAAAAGTAAAAGTGCTACCATCTCTTTAAAAATGATTTACAATACATTTCACTTTACAAAAGAAATAGTATTTCAACTAAAACAATGCCTATTTTTTATTGTTTTAGCTTCTCAAACTTTCGCTCAAATTCCAACCAACACTTGGCGAACACACGCCGATTATTTCAACGCAAGAGGCGTAGAAATTGTAGAAAAAAACAAAATCTATTGTTTCTCAAAAAACGGCTTTTTCTACTTCAATAAAGCTAATAATCAGACCGTTACCCTTTCAAGACTAAATAATTTAAGCGAAACAAATATCTCGCAAATCAGATACAGTTCCGACCTAAAAATTCTCCTGATTGCTTACGAAACAGGAAATTTAGACTTGATGAGTATTAACTCCGAAGGCTTACCCGACAAGATTCAAAACATTGATTTTATCAAATCAACGGATGCGATTCAAGATAGCAAAGCTATTAATCAGATAGAGTTTCAAGGTGATTTTGCTTATTTGGCCGCTGATTTTGGCTTAGTAGTTTTGGATGTAAAGAAAAACGAAATCAAAGAAACTTATCAGAATATTGGCAAAAATGGCAACAAAGTCGCTGTCAAACAAATAGCGTTTGCTCGTGATAGTATATTTGTGAATACTTCGGGCGGAATTTTGGGGGCAAAGTTTGCACCAACAACTAACCTACAATTTTATGGTAATTGGAATGCCGTAATTAATAATCAACTCTTTAAAAATCAGGCTTTTCCGAAAGATAATCTCATTGTTTTTCCAAACGAACTTGAAACCGATGCCGAAGGAAAAACTTGGATAGCTGATGGTGAAAACGGACTATTGAGCAATTTTTCGGGAATTTTTAAAACTTACAACCCGAATGGTGTAAAAGGTGATATTTTCTCAGTTTTCTACCAAAATCAAAAGATTTATGCCACAGGTGTTGCAGGAAATAGTTTTGAGAGAAACTTATGGAAAACCCTGACTATCAATCAAGTAGCAAACAATACTACTGACATAATCGACCGCTTTGGCTACCGTTGGCAAATATCTGGACAAACTTTGAGAGTTACAGACCCAAACACGAATCGAACTCGTTATTATTTCGCAGGAAGAGGAGCAGGAGGTTTACCGACATCAAATGTTAATTCGATTGCCTTAGACCGAGACAATTTACTTTGGGTGGGAACGGATAATGGCGTAGCCGTAATCGTTACGACACGAGATATTTTTACCACTGCTTCGGAAGCCTACACGCCGTTTTTCCAAACTCGACGATTACTTTTGCAGGAAGTTGTCAATAAAATTGTAATTGATGGTGGAAACCGAAAATGGATTGCTACTCAAAATGGTTTGAACCTTTTTTCGGCTTCGGCAGATGAACAAATTTTGAATTTTACAGAAGAAAACAGTCCGCTACCCTCAAAAAATGTCATTGATTTAGCCATTGATTCTACTTCGGGTGAAATATTTGTTTTAACCCAAAACGGACTTCTCTCCTACCGCACCGATTCGTCTGAACCAAATGAAGATTTCAGTGCAGTAAAAATATTTCCAAACCCCGTTCGCCCAAATTTTCAAGGCGTTCTGACAGTTTCGGGGCTTCGTGAAAATACTGCTATCAAAATAACTGATACCGCTGGAAGATTGATTTACGAAACAAAATCGAATGGTGGCACTGCCACTTGGGACTTGCAAAAGTTTGAAGGAAGTCGAGCTGCTTCCGCTATTTACATGGTTTTCTGCGTAGCCGAAGATGGCTCTGAGAGTTTTGTTGGGAAAGTAGCGGTCTTGCGGTAAATAAAAAAGGCGAGTTTTGAAACTACTCGCCTTTCCAAATGATTATTTACTTACAGCCTTTGTAGTGATATAAAAATTCTCATCAACTTTCAATTCTGATTTGCCCTTCATGGTTTTCCAAGCAGTTGTTGGGTAAATAAACTCCTCTTTTCCACCATCAACTGTCACTTTTACTGGCATATCAAAACCATCTACACAATTGCTCCAACGATAGCTAATTTTGTTTTTTTCTGTCGAATACTCCAAAACTGGAATCTTGACATCACGTAAATACTGGTCAAAAACTTTATCTAAATCTCGACCTACGTTTTTCGATAAATAATCTTCAATTTGCTGCGTCGTAACCGTTTGGTGATAAAAAGTTTTATTCAAACCTCTCAAAATTTGACGCCATTTATCATCATTATTCAAAATCTGGCGAATCGTATGCAGCATATTTCCGCCCTTCGGATACATATCACCCGAGCCACTTTTATTTACGTCGTATGACCCAATAATCGGAATATCATTTCTGATGCCCTTACGAGTACCAATCACATATTCAGAAGCCGCTTTTTTGCCGAAATAATATTCCGTGTAGAGGCTCTCAGAATAATTCGTAAAACTCTCGTGAATCCACATATCGGCTACATCTTTGTAAGTAATATTATTGGCAAACCACTCATGTCCTGACTCGTGAATGATGATAAAATCCCATTTCAAACCCCAGCCTGTACCCGACAAATCTCGACCTAAATAACCATTTTTATAACCATTTCCGTAAGTTACCGAACTCTGATGCTCCATTCCTAAATACGGCACTTCTACCAGTTTATACCCATCTTCATAAAACGGATACGGCCCAAACCAATGTTCAAACGCCTTCATCATCATACTGGCTTGTTTGAATTGTTCCTTTGCTTTATCCAAGTTTTCGGGCAAAACATAATAATCCATCGTTAGTTTTCCTTTTTCGCCTTCAAAAACCTCATCGAAATGCACATAATTGCCAATATTTACATTTACACCATAGTTATTGATAGGATTTTTCACAAACCAATCAAAGGTCTTTGTGCCATCGGCATTTTCGGTGGTTTTTCTCAATCGTCCATTTGAAATATCCGTCAGATTTTTCGGAACGGTAATATTTATCAACATACTATCACATTCGTCATACATGTGGTCTTTGCATGGCCACCACGCACTCGACCCCAAACCTTGGCAAGAAGTAGCCACAAAATCATTCCCTGATTTGTCTTTCACCCATTGAAAACCGCCATCCCACGGTGGACGCTTCGCCACAATTGGTTTTCCTGAATAAGTCACTACAATTGATTCATTTTTGCCTTTAATTTGGGCTTTTTTCAACGCAATCATGTAGGCATTTGCTCCATCTTTTTTGAAAGAAAGTTCTTGCCCGTCTTGTGTAACTTTTTCTATTTGTAAAGGTGGTTGAAGGTCGATTTGAATAGTTTGGTAGGATTTTAAGACCTTATAAAGTACCGTAGTGCTACCCGCAATCGCTTTTTCACTTGGATTTACTTTTACTCGAAGTTCATAATATTTCAAATCCCACCATTCACGCTCGGGTGTGATTCTTCCACGAAGCGAATCTTCACGAGTAAAAGACTTATTAGGAGTTTGCCCACAGGCAGTAATAAATGGAAAGAGATAGACAAAAAGAAAAATAGGTTTTAGCAATTTCATACATGCAAATTTGGTTGGAAGTGATACATAGAAATACCCACGAAATTGGGTGCAATATAAATAAAATCCCAACAAAAAACCTGTAAGGTTTGAAAAACGGGATTGCCCAGACCTTGCGGATTTAGGCTCGCTAATTATGCAGTAAAATCGCTTTTCGATGATGCAAAATATGGTAGTGCATAAAATAATAAAACTCTCTGATGGTAAGGTTTTTAAGGACAGGGTGCTTGATACAATACTCATCAAGTTCGGTTTCAGACCAATCATTCAGAAAATCAGCCAAAGTTTGATGATGTTTCGCAAAACTACTTATCAGCAATTCCTTTGATGGATTTTCGGGCATTTGTGGTACAAATCCGCCTCTTGCGGTCACGCCAGTAGCCAAAACTGCCAAGTAACGCTCCACAACACCATCATAAGAAAGGGTCGGGCGGTCGATTTTACCAAATTGTTGTTCGAGGAAAGCCTTCGGTAAACTCATCCCTTGATTCAAACCTTTTACTGACTGCGTAAGATGTAGTATATTTTCGGCCACCGACCATTTTTCACCAATTGGGGCAAAAAACTGACTTTCTTCGATATTTTCTACATCCGAAACAATTGTTTTATAGCATTCTTCCAATGCCTGTTTTAGTTCTTCTTTTGTCATCTTTGTAGGACAAGTTTTTAAGTTATCAGTATATGAGAGAATAATAATTGCAAAAAAACATGAGCGAAGTAGCAGCTTCGTTGCACAGATGTAATCATGAGGGCATACATAAACATACGCCCTCTGACCTAACTACCTGTTAACGCACTATAAAACTTTTCTCGACACAATTTCGGAAAATTGTACTATTGCATTTCTTCTAATTTATTTAAGATTTTTGTCCAAATCGTATCTCTAAATTGCTTTTTGAAAAAACCAAAGTGTTCAATTTTCTTTGCTCCTAATTCGGAAGGAATGAGTTTTTCGGAAGTTAATGTTTTAGTAGTTTTGAAATTTTGAAGCAAAAGCGGTACATTTTTTTCGTTGGCGATTGGGTCATCTGATGCCCAAAAATGAGCAATCGGAAAGGTCAGTTCGTGGTAATGCCCCACAGGAACAGTTTTCCCGAAAAAGCGTTCATCCCAAAAATAATTCGGCACACTGCACCAATCAGCCCAATCTTTTACTACTTTTTTGGGTAAATCTTCCATAATTCCGAAACGTTTAGCCGCTACATAACCAGTCAACCACACACTAATCGGACGAAAAACATGAAAGAAAAACAACGTTTGTAGGCGATATCCCAAAGGCATATTTCGCCAATAGCCCGACCCCGAACCAACTGCCACCACTCCACTGAGTTTCTGATAATTAGGCATCAGTCCGAAATTCATTCCGCCTACGCTATGACCTACCAATAGTTTGGATAAATCGGGGTATTTTTCATCTAAAAACGCCAACACAGCGGGCATATCTTGCGTACCGTATTCGATATAATTATAGCCACAATCTTTCATCGAAGCAGGTGCAGATTCGCAAGTACCCCGATAATCGAATGTACAGACAACATAATCGTGTTCCACTAAAAACTTAATAAATGGAAAATAAAATTCTTTTTTTGCACCAGTTCCTGTACATAATTGTATAACCGCTTTGGATTTTTCGGGTTCAAATAAAACTGCTGACAGTTCTACCCCATCTTCACACTTTATTTTTAGTTGTTGCATTCTCTATATTATACCAAACGTTTGTTTTAATAAATCCTATTTTTCATCGAAGTTGGAGCTTCGAGTCATCTTTTTAATTTAATTTCATCATTGTTCGAGCAAAGGCATCGTAGAGAAACTGTCGGTCAGCATATAGTTTTGAGAACATTACTGCACCCTCAAACTCCATAATAGTTTGTTGGGCAAGTCGAAATGATTGTTCGGGACTTTTACGAGTTATATAAATTGTCTGCAAAGCTTTTGTCCAATCGTCCATGATGGCTCTTAAAACTGATTGAAATTCGGGAACAACACCAACCGTTTCGAGGGTTGTATTTCCTACCAAACAGCCTCCTTCTTTTTCCAGAAGTAGTTTCCCCATCTTTTTTAAGAGTTTCTCCATTCGCTCTTCGGGCGTGAGGCTTGTATCTTCTGCAATCGGAAAAACTTTATTAATCAAGTAAGTATGAATCGAAACGAGTAAATCTTTCATTAACATTTCTTTACTCGGGAAATGATAATACAGACTTCCCTTGAGCAATCCACTGGCTTCGGCAAGGTCTTGCATCGAAGTATTGTGGTAGCCCTTCACCCGAAAAACATCCGATGATTTTAGCAATATTTCCTCTTTGGTAATTTTCTGAACTGGCATTTTTTCGATTATCCACAGACAACAGTCCTATAGAAAACTTTGAATTCTGGGTCAAATATAAAAACGTTTTCTTATTTACCAAACGATTGGTAGAATAAAGTTTTGATTTCAGTTTTTCATTGCCTCTTTCACCAAATCTCGAATCATTCCACCTGCAATTGAATTTTGGTGCAAATTATCGGGTGTAAGTTGAAAGCCGTGTCTGATAGTAATTTCGTCCCAGCTTTTCCCTAACAAATAATAACTGATTACTGAAAAATTGAGAAGTTTGTAGGTTTCTTCAAAAGTATGCTTCAATGGTTGCAGATTTTTCTTCAAAAAATCCTTTTGTTTTTCTCTGACTGGTAAATATATGAGTTGTTCATCGGTGGCGAGCTGCTTCACAAACTCGCTGTATTTATCGGCTTTTAGGTTGGCTTCATGAGCTAAATCTTCACCCATCACTGGCAAAGACATTACTGCAATTTTCGCCTGAGTTTTAGCTTTTAATTGGCTAATAATTTCTGTATAGTTTTTCTTAAAATCTTCAAAATTAGGTGATGTTCCTTTGCTGATTCTTCCTAAATCTTGGTAACGTTTTTCCATTACTTTCCCCATGGTAGCATTTACGTCGTTTGTGCCAATCAAAATCGTAATAAAATCGGGTTTACAGGCAATTACATCATCAATTCGACGGAGTAATGTGTACGTTAAATCAGAATTAATCCCTGCATTAAAAACCTGATAATCAGCCAGTTGAAAATGTAGGTCATTTACCCAATTATAACTCACATTGCCGTGTGTGTTGCTATCGCCAAAGCAAACTAAAACTTTCTTGGTAGCATCCATTTGATGTCTGTTTTTGTCAGTTGGGTAATTTTCTGGAATATGTTTCGATACTTTTCGGTATAACCAAGCGTAGAGAAGCCCAAGAATCAAGGCAATACAAAGAATCACAATGAAAAAAGACATTTTGTAGGGGAGGTTTTGTTGAGATTTGTGTAAAGTTAGCAAAATCTTTGGTGTTAAAAAGTGTTAAATAAACTATAATTTTGATTTTATGGCGTTAATTTCGTGAAGTAATTTAAAATATTAATGTCGGTATCGTTCGAAACAATGCTGACGTTAAAAATGGTCGAAATCCTGTCATGAATTTTCGTAATATTATCATCGTCATGTTACTTGCTCTGTTGGGTCTGATGGCCTTTCAGTGGTATTGGATTGAAAATGCCATTGCCGTAAAAAAAGAACAGTTCGACCGTGACGTGAACGATGCTATGCTGGCAACTGTCAAGAAAATCGAAAAGCAAGAAGTTATTTTCTTGGCAAATCAGCAAATGAAAGCCCAAGAACAACAAAAACTCTTGGCGATTACGCAACATAAAATTCACCGAAAAAGAAAGCCTAAACCTGCGACTCAGGAAGTACAAACTCAAACCGAAGAGGTTGTGCTGAATGTTGAAAACCCCGAAAAAGAAAGTCGCAGAGTGGTGCTTCTGCCCAAAGGCATGACTAACC
This sequence comes from Cytophagaceae bacterium, assembly GCA_027488335.1. Lineage (GTDB taxonomy): Bacteria > Bacteroidota > Bacteroidia > Cytophagales > Spirosomataceae > Emticicia. Next base: position 2,423 of record JAIYBU010000150.1, on the reverse strand, counting down.
ACACCATTACAATTGCTCCATCGGATATTTTTTGGGCAGAACCAACCTTCGAAATTCCCGAACGACAAATGGGCTTGATAAAAGATATGCTCGAAGAGCAAAACTTGGCTTGGGAAGAACTCACGCAACCTACTCGTTCATTGCTGATGCGTCAGCGAAGTGTGGAAGATTTAATTAGTGAAATTAACCGTCAAGTAGTTCAGCTAAGTCGTAATAAAAGAGGTAGAGAGCGGAAAAATCTCAGTGTAAATATCGAAAACCAACAAGGGGTTGTCACGTATAAATATTACTACGATAATGCTCAAACAGGAGATTCGCTAAAATTTACAGCAAAGACCATTAATAAAGTTGATAGACCTATCGAAATAAAGAAAAAAAGCCAAGAAAAAGATTTCGACACCAACTTTGAGCGAACCCAAAATAAAGCCGAACTCGTGAAAAACGTATTGACTGACGTTATTCACGGAAGCCGAGATATTTATGAGCGTCTCGACCGCCAAACGCTTGATACCTTACTGAAAAAAGAACTCAAAAGCCGAGGCATTTCTATTCCGTATCAATATGGCGTAAAAAATAGTTCAAACATGATTTTCTCATCGTTTGCGGTCAATTATACGCCCGAATTGCTCAAAAAAGCCTATAAAGTGCTACTTTTTCCAAATGATTTGCAGCCACAAAATCATTTCTTGTACGTGTATTTTCCTGATACACAAGGTTTTATCTTGCGTAATATGTGGTCGGTATTTTTGAGTTCAGTACTATTATTTTTGGCAGTTGGAGGTGTGTTTTATAGCTCGATAAGTACGATGTTGAAACAAAAAAAATTGGCCGATATTAAAAATGATTTCATCAATAACATGACCCACGAATTCAAAACGCCCATTTCAACGATTTCGTTGGCAGTGGAAGTAATGAAAGACAGCGATGTAAAAAAAGATGGCGTCAAGATGAATCGTTATCTGAATATCATTCAGGACGAAAATCGTCGATTGGGTACGCAAGTTGAGAAAGTTTTACAAATGGCCTTGCTTGATAAAGGAGAAGTAAAACTAAGAATGGATAGTGTGGATATTCACGAAACTATTGAGCAAGTACTGACAAATTTAAGCGTGCAAATCGAGCAGAAAAACGGAATTGTAAACCTCGAACTCGAAGCCGATAATTCAGAAATTGTGGCTGATGAAGTACATTTGACTAATATCATCTATAATTTGCTTGATAACGCCAATAAATATTCGCCCGAAAATCCAGAAATAACAATCCGCACCGAAAATGTGGGTAATTTGTTAAAAATCAGTATTTCTGATAAGGGAATTGGTATGACAAAAGACCAAGTGGCTCGCATTTTTGAACGCTTCTACCGAGTTCCGACAGGAAACTTACACGATGTAAAAGGTTTTGGGTTGGGTCTTAGTTACGTCAAGAAAATGGTAGAACTACACAACGGACAAATATTTGTAGAAAGTAAGCTGGGCGAAGGCAGTAAGTTTGAAATTATATTTAGCCCTTCGATTGCAAGGGCTTAAAAAATAAAGAATATGGCAAAAATCCTTTTAACCGAAGACGACCCCAATTTGGGAATGTTGCTACAAGAATACCTACAAGCCAAAGGTTTTACGACCGATTTGGCTAAAAATGGCGAAGAAGGACTCAAGTTTTTCTTGGAACGAGGTGGCTACGATATGTGTATTTTTGATGTGATGATGCCGAAAAAAGATGGTTTTTCGTTGGCCAAAGAAATCAGAATGAAAGATAAAGATGTACCCGTGATATTCCTGACGGCCAAATCAATGAAAGAAGATACGATTCAAGGCTTTAAAGTCGGGGCAGATGATTATATTACGAAGCCATTTAGTATGGAAGAATTATTGATGCGAATGAAGGCAATTTTACGAAGAATCAATAAGCAAGAGCCTGATATTCAAATCAATAACTTCAGAATTGGTGCTTATGAGTTTGATGCCCAAACGAATAGTTTAAGCATTAATGATTCTCAAAATAAACTCACAACGAAGGAATCGGAATTATTAAAATTGCTTTGTCAGAACAAAAACCAATCAGTGAGTCGTAGTTTTGCCTTAAAACTCATTTGGGGCGATGATAGCTATTTCAATGCCCGCAGCATGGATGTTTATATTACGAAACTAAGAAAACACCTCAAAGAAGACCCTTCGCTACAAATCATGAATATGCACGGCGAAGGTTTTAAGTTGATTTGCTAAAAAAACGTCCAGAGTTATAAACTCTGGACAGAAAACGAGTGTATCTATTTACCATAGACTACCGTCTGTGAACAAACCTATCTCATTCTATCGGCGTCTTTCACCATTTTATCATCACGACGGATGAGGCGATTGGCTACCCAATTTAAGGCTAATGCTACAAAAGCACCCCAAAAACTAAAATTAAACTCACCTTGATTT
>JAIYBU010000058.1 GCA_027488335.1 Cytophagaceae bacterium | reverse complement strand
TTATACGAGAATAAGTTACAATACCTCTACTATGGAAGCTCAAATTTAGAAGAATTGTTATTGAAAACACTTATTCTACTGGAAGACCCAAATAATCCAATTTTAATCGAAAAAGTATCGAACTTAAAATTAAACGATTATTCTATTTATTTAAGAATTTTATACTTCTGCCAAATAAATCATAAGAATATTTCTCTGGCAGATTTTGAAAAAATTCTCACTGGAAAGCAAACTCTTTCAGAATCAGAAGAATTCATTTTTTATAACATCAACATTGATGTTATACCCAATTTTATTACGCTCTCCGAGTTTACTAAATACCTACATAAAAATCGAATAAGTATTAATATTAAACTCCAAACCTGTTTAAATAAAGTCATTGATTTTTGGAAACATAAATTAAAGACAAGCGAATTTTCAGATATGTTAATTCTTCATTTGGATGATTATTTTAATAAAAAGGAATCGAATGCAAATCTTTATCCAAAACTAATTGAAATTATACATGACTACGATAATAATTTAGGAGAAGTAATTTCCAAATATTACGAATATCAAAATTTTAATTACCGAATTTCAAATAATAGTGAAGAATTCTCTAAAAACATTCTTGAATCTTACTAAATTTATCACATGGATTTACTAAAAAATATTACCAGCAGAGATATTGATTTGTTAATTTCTGATATTAGTTTATTAGAAGCAGGATATGAATTAAACTATATAATTGATGCAAGTGACATTATTTCATTTGCTTTCCCGTACGGCATTTACTTTGACCGTTTAGACTCTAAAACACCCGATGATGTTGGAGATTCGTTCATCGCATACGAATACATATTTAGTAAGTCTAATAGACCCATTTTATTAGATGAATATAAATTAGAATTAGTATTAAGTAGAAATTCCATTCAATCAAATGTTGACAAACGCTTAAAAAGTAATTTATTTGACTTAACCTTTGATGCCTCCTCTAATTTAAATGAAACCACAAAAAAAGTAGAAAATAGCTCCACTTTCCTTCTTGCAACCGCCTTAATGCAAGAAAACTTTATGAATAAATTTGATGATTTATTCTACAATAAATTACAAGTTGATGAAATTATATTAGGAAATAAAAATCAAAAAGATGAAAATACCTTAAACACAATTTTTAAAGAAATAAAAAGGACTGATTGGGTAAATAATGTTTTCAAACAATGGGTAGATTCAAAAACAGATTTAGAATATAACGATGTAGAAGTTATTAAAGAATTTAAAAGTACACTAAGAGATTTTATCGCTATTGACCGCCTTTGTAATATCAATAAGACTGTTGAAAACAATTCAAAGATTGAAGGTAAATATCTTTTTTTATATTATTCAGGAGCAAAAAAATCTGCTGATATTTTTAAATATAAAGAGGTAAAAAACCACTTGCCAACAATAAATGGTATCAATAATTACAATATACTAAGAACCCCCAAACATAGTTTTCTCTTATTCTTAATATTCGATGATAATTTATCAAAAATGAAAGAGTCATTAATGGAATTTAAGAATATTGCTATTAAAAAAGAAAGATTAACTGATTCTTTGAATAGTTTACATGAAAAAGAAATTAAAGAATATTTTAATAAATTAAACACACAAAGGAGGTCATTGATTGAAAAAACATTTATTGAAGTTCAAATTAATCAGCACAAAGAATTTCAAGATAAGATTATAGAGAAAATCGACCTTTTAAAATCGAAAAAAGGTATTGATGAAATTTCAATTTTTTATCAAGAACTGCTAAATAATGCAAAAATTGCAAATGGAAAAACCGAATTACTTCAAACAAATAGTTCATATTTATTACAGGGTAGTATCATCGGTTTAATTCAGATTTTAGATAAAAAAGAAGACTTTAAAATCAATAAAGGTAAAGACCAAATAAAAGGAGACTACCATCATTTGCCAATTCTTATCTTTTATGACTGCAATTCTATCACAAATAATTCTAAATTAGAATCTTTATATATTAAAATAATAGAATATGTAATAGCTACCTCAGTTTTCAAGAAAAAACAACTCAACGAATTAATAGAAGGGATTAAACTTGTTTATTCTGAAATCGAAAATGAAGGTAGTAATAAAGAATACTTTTATGAAATTCTAATCAAAACTTTCATATTGCTATTTATTGAAAAAGCAGATTTAATTAAAATGGAAGTTGCCGATATTATTGAAGCAGGGTTTTTAAATTTAGAAACCAATAAAACTGCATATAGTAAATGGTCAGATGATTATATCTATACATTAATTTGGGTATATAGAAGAATGTTAAAATTTGAAGAATCCGAAAGATATTGTGATAAAGGCATAAAACTATTCCCAAACGACCCAAGGTTTTGCCACGGTAAATGTCTTGTTTTGTATAATAAATCATTTACCCAAAATACTTTATCACCTTGCAATGAGCTACAACTCATTGATATATTGAAGTATTCTGAATTAGCAATTGATAAATATAATGCGACTATTAATGATGATTTTATTTGTCGTAAAGAATACAGAAAATATATTCATGGGTCAATCTCTGCCCTCAACAATTTAGTATTATACTCAATTTCTTTATTTTATCTTGAAAAGTTAGAAACAAATCAACATATTGAGCAATTAAATTTATTTGAAAAATACAATTTAAAATACCTAAGAGATAACGTTTTAGAACCTATCAAAATTTTTGAAAGAGAAATACATAATCCAGAAAAAAGCCGTGCCGAATATATACATACAGAATCAATTTTTGAATTAGTAGAGGCAATACATTATAAAGACCCAAAGAAAATTGGACATTCAAGAGATGCCATTAATGAAGCTATTAAACTAAATACGGATTCAGAACTATATAGGAAGACTTCATTGAAAATAGCAAGTTGGACAGGAAAAATATAAACTGCATAGGTGGACAAAATTTTGTTTCTATGACAGGTTAGAAAAATCCACTGAAAATCAGTAGTTATTAGAGAAACTAAACAAGTGTTAAAAAGTAAAATCTATGACAGAAGAGCAGAAATTATATCTTGAAATTGGACAAAAATTAAAAGACGTAGAGCAAAGTCAAATGTTTGGCAAACCTTGTTTCAAAATGAACAAGAAAGCATTCATTTGCTTTTTTCAAAACGAAATGGTCTTTAAGCTGACAGGCCACACTCATAGTGAAGCATTGAGTTTAGATGGTTCACAATTATTTGACCCATCAGGTAAAAAACGACCAATGAAAGAATGGGTTCAAGTACCTTATTATTATCGTGACAAATGGGAAGAATTTGCCAAAGAAGCAATGAAATACGTGGACGAAAAATAATTTGCCAGCCGCTAACATGTTGGTAAAAAGTAGGGCAAACAGAAGTCATTGAGCGGCTAACGAACGTTATCAAAACCATGCTTTCGCAAAGCAAACCAGTCAATACTAAAAAATATAACAAACAAAAAGACTTGACCTATTCTCTGGTCAAGTCTTTTTTGTTAGTGCAATAAATCTGGACGGCGTTCTTGAGTGCGTTTAATGGATTGCTCCATTCGCCAATCATTAATTTTTTTCTCATGGCCAGAAAGCAACACATCTGGCACTTTCCAACCTTCAAAGTCGGCAGGTCGAGTATATACTGGCGGAGCCAAAAGGTTATCTTGAAACGAATCAGTAAGGGCCGATGTTTCATCATTCAGCACCCCAGGAATAAGACGAATGAGAGCATCGCTCACTACGGCTGCTGGTAACTCTCCTCCCGACAAAACGTAGTCTCCTATCGAAATTTCTTTGGTAATAAAATGCTCTCTTACTCGCTCGTCAATACCTTTATAATGTCCACATAAAATTAGTAGATTTTTACTCATCGAAAGGCGGTTAGCCATTTTTTGTTGAAAACGTTCACCGTCGGGAGTCATGTAAATTATATCGTCATATACTCTAATACTTTGTAAATTACGAATACAACGAGCGATTGTCTCAATTCCAAGTACCATTCCAGCACCTCCACCGAAAGCATAATCATCAATCTGTTTTTGCTTCTGAATTGAGTAGTCACGGAGGTCGTGAATCACTACTTCGGCATGACCCGCATCTTTGGCACGCTTTAAAATTGAATGGTCGAAAAAACTATCCAACAAGCGAGGGACACACGAAACGATGTCAATTCTGAGTCCAGAATTTGGTGTATCTTCGGTATTTTTTTTTTCTGCTTCCATCATTTCAAAACTACTTATTCTTCTTCCTCTTCGTCATCGGGAGTTCCAGCATCATCCAAATAAACTTCGATTAAACCCACTGGCAAATTAGTATAAAGCTCTTTTCTCTCACGGTCTACCGTCTTTACGATTTCATCACTCACAGGAATTAATATCTCTTGATTTAGATAATTCATCGCAATTAAGTCTTGAGCCTCAGCAGTATAAACAGCCGTTACCTTACCCAATTTCCCTTGCGAATCATCAACAATATCAAAGCCTATGATTTCGTGGTAATAGAATTGGTCATCGTCCAGCTCTTCCAAGTTTTCGTTTGGCAAATATAAATCACAATTAATTAGTTTTTGTGCAGCTTCAATTGAATCTACATCCTCAAATTTAATGATTGATTTATTGGCTCTGATTTGAATCTCTTCTACGAAGTAAGGAATCAACTCCCCCTTCATTTCTACCAGAATTGATTTTAAGTCTTCGTATTCTTCGGGGTAGTCAACATCTAACCAAATGGTCATTTCCCCTTTTAGTCCGTGAGTTTTGGTAAGTTTACCCACTAAATAACAATCTTCTTTTGTCATAGTAAGCGAATTATTGAATTAAATAAAAATCCTCGCTTTTGGGGCGAGGATTCTTGATAAATGACTGCAACTGTTAGAATTATGCTTCTGCAGATGTTTCCTCAGTAGTTTCAGCTACTGGAGCTTCTTCTGTTGCTTCTGCTTCTTGAGCAGCAACCTCAGCTTCTGCTTCAGCTATTGCTTTTTGTTGAGCGGCTTCCATATCAGCACGTTTTTTCTTTTCTGCATCAAATGCTGCTTTCTTAGCTGCATCTTTGCCTTCAGCTAATTTTGCAATCTTCAATTCTCTTTTTGCATCTTTTTCTTTAGACCAAGCTTCAAAACGAGCATCAGCAACTTCTTGCGTGATAGCCCCTTTTGCAACACCAACTTGCAAGTGTTTTTTCAACATCACACCTCTTACTGATAAGATTTTTCTTGTAGTGTCTGTTGGCTCTGCTCCTACCATTAACCAATATACAGCTCTATCATCTTTCAATGAAATTCCTGCTGGAGTTAATTGTGGATTGTATTGACCTAATTTCTCGATGAATTTACCATCACGAGGTGAGCGAGAGTCAGCTACTACGATGTCATAAACTGGTGCCTGCTTGCGTCCTCTTCTTGCTAATCTGATTTTAACTGCCATTTCTTTTGTTTTATTTAAAGTTGGGGAACTCGTCCCCTGTTTTATTTGGACTGCAAAGGTATTACTATTGCATTGAAAATCAAATATTTAGCAGATATTTTATTGAAAAGAAAATAAGAAGAAGCCGTTTTTAAGGAATTTTCTATCCGAATTTGCAGTTTTAGAAAAGAAAAAATAAGCCTATAAGCCGAATTCTGTATTTCGATTACTCGAAATTCTTATCATTTATCTCGAACAAGTATCGCTACTTGCCTCTATCAACCTACCCTCCGACTCAGACGAGCAACCCTTAACAGTTTTCAGTTATCAGTCTTCAGTTGTCAGCTTAGCTATCATTACTGATAACTTCACTGTTTACTGCCTACTGTACACTGTTCCACTGAACCGTCGGTTTATTTGGTCTTTCAGCTCATGAGGTTTACCGTGCCTCGTTT
>JAIYBU010000049.1 GCA_027488335.1 Cytophagaceae bacterium | reverse complement strand
GTGAATCATGTACTAAAATAACATATCCTTTATCTTTGTTTGTATCAAAGATTTTATCAGTAGAGTCTCTAAATACCATCAATACTCCAACGGTTTCTTTTGAATTCAGATTGATTTCTCCTCGCCATTCTTGTCCATTTTTTTGTAGAGCAATGGTTTTCGGTGGTGAAAATGTGAATTTTTCGTTAAAGAAAAAAGCACTTGCTCGAATAGTCGAATGATTTGTCAAAGGACTCTGCGATGGATTATAAGTAAAACTTACCGTTTCACCAAATTTGGGTTTTTCGTTTGAAAAACTTACTTGGGCATTTGATAATAAAGGAAGCAAAAGCGTGGCGAAAAAGATGGCGAGTAATTTTCTCATAGAGGTAATAAAATTTTAGGTGGATAAAGTTTTGATAAAATCTATTTGATTTTATCTTCTTGAAGAATCCCTTATAACAAGTTTTGAAGCTAAAACTTTGCTATCCAGTACTTTATTGTTCAGTTGCCCCAAAAGTAGTTCAGACGCCTCTAAGCCAATCTGACGACTCTGACGCTGCACTGAACTCAGTGGCGGACAAAAATATTGAGCAATCGGCGAATCATCAAAGCCCACAAGGGCAATTTCTTGCGGAATCAGAATGTTTTCTTGTCGAATCACCGACATCGCTCCGATACAAACGTGGTCGTTTACGCCAAAAATGGCATCGGGGCGGTCGGGCAAATCAAGTAAATATTGGGTGGGTTCGATGGCACTTTCTACTTCAAAATTTGTTGTGCAAATTAGAGTCTCATCAATCAAGAAATTATGTTTTAGTAGGCAATCTCGATAGCCATTAAATCTATATTCTGAAACCGTTAGCCCTTTTGGGCCACGTAAATGAGCAATTCTCTTACACCCGATTTCTATCAAATGCTGAGTAGCCATAAATGCCCCGTCATAATCATCAACGATTACACCATTGGCCAAAGCTGCATCATATTTTCGGTCGATATATACTAACGGAATGTTACGTCTGACTACCTTCTCGATATGCTCATAGTGTCCACCATCATAAGTTTCCTGCGAAATTGATAAAAAAATTCCATCTACCCGATTGGCCAGTAGACGTTCGATGTATTGTTTTTCGAGTTCGTAACTTTCGTTGGTTACACAAATATTGAGTAGATAACCCAATGGCTGAAAAGTAGATTGTAGCCCTTCGAGCATCGAAGATTCATGAAAATGATTAATATTGGGTAGAATTACGCCCAGGGTTTTAGAAGATTTATTGAGCAGACTCAACGAAATGATGTTTCGCTGGTAGCCCATTTTTTCGGCATATTCTTGAATTGTTTTGCGAGTTTCTTCATTAATCACGGGGTTATCGTTCAATGCTCTTGAAACCGTCGAGGGCGAGCATTTAAACTTTCGTGCAATGTCTTTAATCGTGATTATTCGAGAGTTATCTTTCACAGCTGATTTGCTAATAACGGGTACATTGCAAAGTTATATGTTTGCTCGAAACTTTCTTGGCTTTTAAGCAAAATAAATGGGGTATATTACAAAAATAGACCCCATTTTGGTGCTTAGGGTGAGCTATATTAATCACTGACTTTACTCCTGTTTCAAACCCCCACCGAAGAAAATCCCCATTTTGATGGTTAAGTGATTTTGGTTAAGGTCAATTTTTTGTCCGTCAATGAGGTTTCGTTGGCCAAAAATAAAGTTATAGTCTGCCGATAATCTGAAATGCCATAAATCAATCCCAATACGTGGCGAAACACCAAATTTGCCGCCACGAGCAATATCTGGGTACGTTTCTCCTTGACTATATGATGCCGCTGTTGGTCGGTAAAGTCCAGCTCCAAATCCAATGGTTGGTCGGAAATGCCCTTCACCAATATGATAATCTGAGATTGCTAAAAGCGAACTTACCCAACCCAATGAGCCACCTGATTCGCCCGAATCATTTACGTTTAAACGCCCCAAGACAGTACCTTCTAAACGTAATCCTACTGATAAATTATCGTTGACTAAATATTTGGGTTCGGTATAAATTCCCAAGCCCAAGCCATAGTTTTTTGGGCGAGCGTAGTGCATACCAATATCCCATCTAAATGGTGTATGGTATTCGGCTTGTGCAAAAGATTCGGAAACAATAGCAAGAAATGAGCAAATGATAAGAAATTTTTTCACGGTTGTTTTGTGGTTGTTTTTAATAAAACTAATTACCCGAATAAACATCATTTCGAGTAAAATTAGTATAAAACTTTGCATAATTATTTTTAGTTAGCTTGCAGAAAATAGTAAAACGATAAACGATTTTGAGCGAAAGAATTGCCTTTAAGCAGTATTTATCAGAAAGCTGATGGGTGACTATTAATTGCCGAGCGTTGACTCATAACTGACAATCTGTCAGTTTTTTGTGCTTTGGAACAGCCTTTGATGAGGTTGGTTTCGCTAACGTTTTCCTGTAAAAACGTCTGTTTTGCATTATTCACTTTACATTATACATTAAAACATATTATGGTAGCTGAAAAAGGTACAATTTCGATTAACACGGAAAATATTTTTCCAATCATTAAAAAGTTTCTTTACTCTGACCACGAAATTTTCTTGCGTGAGTTGGTTTCAAATGCGGTTGATGCCACACAAAAACTAAAGAAATTGGCTTCGATGGGCGAGTTTAATGGCGAATTAGGCGATTTAACCATCAAAGTTTCGGTCGATAAAGAAGCAAAAACAATTACGATTTCTGATAAAGGAATTGGTTTGAGTGCTGAAGACATCAAGAAATACATCAATCAAATTGCTTTTTCGGGAGCGAAAGAATTCTTAGAAAAATACAAAGATACTCCCGATACTAATCAAATTATCGGTCAGTTTGGTTTAGGTTTCTACTCGGCATTTATGGTGTCGGAAAATGTGGAAATTATTTCAAAATCGTTTCGTGATGATGCTCCTGCTCGTTGGATTTGTGATGGTAGCACTGAGTTTGAAATTACTGAAGCTGAAAAAGCAGAACGTGGAACTGACATTATTTTGCACATTGCGGCCGACTCAGAGGAGTTTTTAGATAATTTCAGAATCAGCGGAATTTTGGAGAAATACGCTAAATTCTTGCCAGTTGAAATCGAATTTGATGGAAAAGTAATCAATAATCCAAACCCGATTTGGGCAAAATCTCCGTCGGAATTAACCGATGAAGATTATAAGGCTTTCTACAAAGAATTATATCCATTTGGTGAAGAACCACTTTTCTGGATTCACCTTAACGTAGATTATCCGTTTAACCTAACGGGTGTTTTATATTTCCCAAAAATCAAGAAAGACTTCCAACTTAATCGTGATAAAGTACAATTATATAGCCGTCAGGTATTCATCACGGATGATGTAAAAGATGTTGTGCCAGAGTTCTTGCAGATGCTTCACGGGGTGATTGACTCGCCAGATATTCCACTTAACGTTTCTCGTAGTTATTTGCAAGCCGATGGAAATGTGAAGAAAATCAATTCGCACATCACGAAGAAAGTCGCCGATAAACTACAAGAAATCTTCCGTAACGACCGCACAGGTTTTGAAGAAAAATGGGAAAGTGTGGGTGTTTTCGTGAAATACGGAATCGTATCGGATGATAAATTCTATGACCGTGCAAAAGAGTTTATCTTGTTGAAAAACGTTGCAGGACAACATTTTACATTGGATGAATACCGTGAAAAAGTACAAGCAATTCAGACCAATAAAGATGAAAGCGTAGTATTCTTATACGCCAATGATGTAAACCAACAAGATGCCTTTATAACTTCGGCCAAAAAGCGTGAATACGATGTTTTGGTGATGGATTCTCCGTTGGATGCTCATTTTATCAATGCGTTAGAATCGAAGCTCGAAAAAACAACATTCAAGCGTGTGGATTCTGACAGCATCGACAAATTGATTGATAAAGGCTTAAATCTCGAAAGTGTTTTGAGCGATGATGAGAAGAAAAAAGTAGAAGAATTATTTAAAGAAGTAGCAGGTGCAAACACAATTCAATTAGAATCATTGTCGGCTGATGAAGCTCCTGTGACAATCGTACAACCAGAATTTATGCGTCGTTGGAAAGATATGCAACGCATCAGGGGTAAAGTTAATATGTTTGGCTCGATGCCAATGCCAAACAATGTGGTTATCAACTCAAACCATAGTTTGATTGCCAAATTGTTAAAAGAAGATGCTGACGCCCAAAAAGCACTAACGAAGCAACTATACGATTTAGGATTATTGGCACAAGGAATGTTGACTGGTGCCGATTTGACTAAGTTTGTAGAACGCACGATTGCTGCTTTATAAAACAAATTTACAGTTATAAAAAAAAGACCTCACAAGATTTCGGTCATGTGAGGTCTTTTAATTTACTGGCTAAAATCAAATTACTTGTTAAAAATGGTTTAATGCAAACTTCCCACCGAAAATTCCTCAAACCATTCCCTTCAAAACTTTTTCATAATGGCGTTCGTACATCGGAACGATGTTCGTAATATCAAATTCTAAAGCACGAGCTAAGGCGTTTGCCTTGAAAGTCGGTAGATTTTCGTCTTGCAAAATATATATTGCATTTTTTACCATATCATCTACATCGCCTACGTTGCTCAAAAATCCTGTTACACCATGTACATTTAGTTCGGGCAAACCACCCGTATTCGATGAAATAACGGGTACTTCGCAAGCCATTGCCTCCAAAGCTGCCAAACCAAAACTTTCTTTTTCTGAAGGCATCAAGAATAAATCGGCTACTGACAACACTTCTTCGATGGCATCAAGTTTTCCTACGAAACGCACATCTTCACCCAAATTCATATCACGGCTGAGTTGTTCCATTGGGCCACGCTCAGGGCCATCACCAACGAGGAGTAATTTACTCGGAATCTGTTTTTTCAAATTTGCAAAAACCTGAATAATATCTTCGATACGCTTCACTTTTCGGAAGTTTGATGTGTGAACCAACAGTTTTTCGTCGTTGGGGCAAATGATGCGTTTAAAATGTTCTTTTCGTTGTTTTTTGAAACGTTCTAAATCAACAAAGTTCGGAATCACTTCTATTTCTTTTTTTACTTCAAAGGCTTCGTAAGTATCTTTTCGTAAATCTTCTGAAACTGTCGTTACGCCGTCAGATTCATTGATACTGAAAGTTACTACGGGTGCGAGCGAGGCATCTTTTCCAACAATCGTAATATCAGTTCCGTGTAAGGTTGTGATTACAGGAATATTTATACCGTGACATTTTAGAATTTGCTTAGCCAAAAAAGCCGAAGTTGCGTGCGGAATTGCGTAATGAACGTGCAGTAAATCAAGCTTTTCGTACTTCACTACATCTACCATTTTACCTGCCAAAGCCGATTCGTATGGGGGGTATTGAAACAGTGGATAACTGGCAATATTTACTTCATGGTAAAAGATATTTTCGTTGAAAAAATCCAGACGAGCAGGTTGTGTATAAGTAATAAAATGTACTTGATGACCATTCTTGGCAAGACCCTTACCAAGTTCGGTGGCCACAACGCCACTTCCACCAAAGGTAGGATAACAAACGATTCCGATTTTCATAGATGCGGTTTGATGTACTTTTTTGAAAGATTTTATAGATTATTCCTAATTAAAATTCGCTATTTATAATACAACAAAAAAAAAAAGAAAAAGTCTCAAAATCAGATTAAGGATTTGTGAATTTACAGAAAGTAGATTTTCAAGGAAGTTTTAATGAGGGAATGTTAGAAAAACATAACTTGCAATTACCCCGAAATTTTTGTAGTTTTGATTACGATGAATTCCAAGCCTTTTGAAACACTTAACGCCTTTTTTCGACTGATAAGGTCGCGAAATATCTTGATTGTGGTATTGAGTCAATACATGGTCAGGATTTTTCTGATTGGCCCCAAAGAAAATTGGCTCGATTATCTGCTTGATTTCAAGCAGTTTCTGCTTGTATTTGCTACCATCAGCATTGCTGCTGCTGGGTATATTATCAATGATTATTTTGACATAAAAATTGATTTAGTCAATAAACCTAATGAGGTAATAATCGGCAAAGTTATCAAACGCCGCCGTGCGATTCTGATTCACCAAATACTCAATTTTGTAGGATTGGCGATTGGATTTTTATTGAGTTTGAAAGTTTTTCTAATTAATTTTTTTGCTATTTCAGCTCTTTGGTTTTATTCAGAAAGATTCAAGAGAAAGGCTTTTATTGGTAATTTTTTGGTAGCATTTCTGACTGCCTTTTCGCTTGTTATTTTGGGCGTTTATTACCAAAAAAATGTGGCTTTGGTTAATATTTATGCTTTGTTTGCTTTCTCCATATCTTTGATTCGAGAAATAATCAAAGATATGGAAGATATAAGGGGTGATGCTCGCTACGGTTGTCGGACGCTGCCAATTATTTGGGGAATCAGACAGACCAAAATTCTGCTCTATTATTTTATTCTATCTTTCGTGATAATTTTGTTGATTATGGCCTATTTGCTTCATAATCAATACCTTATTGCACTTTTCGGCTTGGGGGTATTACCTTTTTCGTGGTTTGTTTATAAACTTTATTGGGCTGATAAACGACGTGATTTTACGTTTTTGAGTAAAGTCTGCAAACTTATTATGCTCTTCGGAATTGGGAGTATGATTTTTGTGTAAGCATAAAAAAAGCGATACAAATTGCCTTTGTATCGCTTTCCAAAAATCTTTATTTATTAAGCATAAATATCTTCTTTACCGAATTTTTTGCAAAGTAACGCATATACATTTGCACGGTATTTACTACGATTAGATGAACCCATTTGCTCCATAACTTCGGCAATTGCCACATCAAGTTCAGGACCATCAGCTAAACCTAATTTACCAATCAAATAATTGTTTTTCACACGAGCTAACTCATCTGGGTCAGAACCAGACACTTTAGAAGAATCTGCATTATAAATAGATGGGCCAAGACCTTTTGCGACCGATGTGATGAGCTCTTCACTAAGACCTAAATTAAGTTCGTTTGATTGAGCAACGTAAGTTTCAATTGCTTCTGCTAATTTACTCATAATTTTTGTTAATTTTGGGGTTGTTGAAATACATGAATATTTTGTAAATTTTAAATAAAAACTTATATTTTCCAAATGTTTTCTGTGCTTTTTTAAGCGAAATTAAGGTCAATGAAAATTAAAGGTTTTTAATTTCGTAATTTTACCGTTAAATCATGTGATTAAATACTAATTTTTCGCTTTCTTCCCAAAACTTGCCACGCATCTTTGACTGATTCATTTTCAACGATATAAGCCTCGTCATAAAGATTCACGGTTGGACAAACGTGGTAAGGAATGCCATAGAGTATATCGCCAACTTTTATTGAATCCCAGTCTTTTACGGCAATTACGCCGTGCTCTTCGCTTTGTCCGAGAAGCTCATAATTCTCTAAATTCAAAAATCTGATGCGTTTATCAATGGGATTTTCGGCCGCTACTGCTTTATGTCCCATATCGACCGTAATGATACCATGCTTTGGTTTTGAAATAACACGAGTCAGAATCAACGCTGCATACGCAAAATTTTGTTCAGAAAGTTTATCTCCGTAGCCCCAATCCCACAATACGCACGTGCCTGGGCTACAATAGGTTTCTTCTCGCAAGGCATGAGAGGTAAACGCTGGCGTTCCTCCCGCTATTGCGATTGGCTTCGGTAAGTTCGCTGATTCGATGGCTTCAAGCAAATGCTTAACATCAACAAAACCTGCATCACATTCTTTTTTTCGCTCCTCGAAATCACTCGCTCGTAAATGCCCGTCATATACATGCAAGCCGTGTACTTTTAGATTGGAAGAATTAGTTAGTTTTTTATACAAATCTAAAATGTTATCATCTAATTCATGTCCTGACCTATTCATTCCGTTGTTTACGTCTAAAAAAACATCAGAAACGAGCTTATTTTGCCCAAAAATAGCATTGTGAGCATCAGCAATGTCGGTCGAATCGATGATTGATGCAAAGAATACATCAGGGTATTTTTGGCGTAGCTTAACTAAACGCTCGATTTTGGGGCCAATCAATTGATGAGAAATCAAAGCATATTTACCACCTGCTATTGCCACCATTTCGGCTTCGGCGATGGTTGCACATTTGAATTTTGTGATACCAGCCACAAGCATCATCTTAACAATTTCGGGCATTTTGTTGGTCTTTACGTGTGTGAAAAGTCGCTCGGCCGAACCCGCCATCGAAATCATTTGTTCAATATTTTTTTGTACTCGCTCTTTGTAAATAAGTAGCGATGGAGAATCTAATTCGTTGACGTTGTTGATGTTAAACCACATAGTTTAATGATAGAATGAGTGATTGAGTGAATGATAGAATGTTTTTGCAGTTATTCACTCATTCTATCATTCACTCAATCAAAATTGATATTATTGTTCGTAAAATTCGATTGGCAAATCATCAGGGTCGGCGAAAAAGGTAAACTTTTTGCCCGTAAACTCATCAATTCTGATTTCTTCTACTTCAATTCCTTTTGCTTCGAGGTTTTGTTTTGCTGCCGCTACATCTTCCACTTCAAAAGCCAAATGGCGGAGTCCACAAGCTTCGGGACGAGATGGTCGTGCGGGTGGATTCGGAAAAGAAAAAAGTTCGATTACATAATTTTCTCCAATGGCTAAATCGAGTTTATACGAATCTCTTGCTTCACGATAAACTTCTCTAACTATCTGTAAACCAAGTATTTCGGTGTAGAAATGCTTTGATTTTTGATAGTCAGATGCAATGATGGCTATGTGGTGTACTTTGTTTATTTTTAGCATTTTGATGAATTGTTTTAAGGAAGGCTTCGCTTTAAGCGAAGTCTTCCTTTTGTATTTCGGTAAATTTACGCCAACTCAAACATTACTTCAATTTCCACTGGAATATTTTCGGGAAGCGAGCCAAAACCAACAGCCGAACGCACACCAATGCCGTTTTCTGTTCCCCAAACATTGGCAAAAAGTTCGCTACAACCATTGATTACGTACGGATGACGCTCAAAATCTGAGGTACAATTGACCATACCCAAGACTTTTATCACACGCTTAATGCGGTCGAGGCTTCCCAAATTAGCTTTTAATGTCGAAAGAATGGTCAGCCCCACTTGTTGAGCTGCCAGTTTTCCTGCTTCAATATCCATATCGGCACCGATACGACCAATGATACGTGAGCCATCCATCTGCACAGGGCCGTGTCCTGAAACATAAATAAAATTATCAACGATTAAGCAAGGCTTATAAACGCCCATCGGCGATGGTGCTGGTGGTAATTCAAGACCAAGTTTTGCGAAATTTTCTTCTGCTGTCATAAGTTTTGTTGCGTTACACAAATAAATTTAAAATCAATACCCCAATCAGACCGATGATAGAAACGAGGGTTTCCATAACCGTCCATGTTTTGAGGGTATCTTTTATTGATAGATTGAAATATTCTTTGAAAAGCCAAAATCCGCCATCGTTAAGGTGCGAAAACATCAAACTTCCTGCACCGATAGAGAGTACCATGAGTTCTGGTTTTACACCCGTTTGTTGTTGAATCAGTGGGGCTAAAATTCCGACGGCTGTTAAACCTGCAATAGTTGCCGAGCCAACACATATACGCAAAATGCCCGCAATCGCCCAGCCTAAAATCAATGGATTTATATCAAACCCTTGTAGCTGAGAGCCAATATAATCGCTTGTGCCGCTATCTTTCAGAATTTGTTTTAATGCCCCAGCACCCGCAATAATCAATAAAATCCCTGCACTACTTTTAAAGGCTTCTTCGAGTTGTTTGCTTACGGCCTGTATATTATTGCCTTGACGAACCCCCAATAAATAAATGGCTATTAAAAGCGAAAGAAGCATGCCGATGTAAGGCTCAGAAATTAGTTTAAGCAACTCACTATCAGGAGCATATTTTTTGACAGCCGATGTAATAGTTAACAAAAAAACGGGCATCAAAGCCACCAATAGACTCACGCCCAAACTTGGTTGCTTATCTTTCGGAATATCTTTGATAGTGAATAAATT
>JAIYBU010000228.1 GCA_027488335.1 Cytophagaceae bacterium | reverse complement strand
TTAGAAGTAAAAATTCAGATTGAAGAATTGCAAGAAGTGATTCAAGATTTTTATGACGAAGGTATTACCGACGAATTTTTGAAGCCAATCGTAATCGTTGAAGACGAAAAGCCAGTTGCCGTAATCGAAGAGGGTGATGTAGTGATGTGCTTCAATTTCCGTACCGACCGTGGGCGTGAAATTACGGAAGTGCTTACCCAAAAAGATTTCCCAGATTTCGGCATGAAAGCCTTAAATCTCTACTACATAACCATGACAATGTATGATGAAACCTACAAAAATGTGAAGGTTATTTACGAAAAGGACAACCTAAATAATACGTTAGGTGAAGTTTTGGAGCGAGCGAAGAAAAAACAAATTCGTATTGCTGAAACTGAAAAATATCCGCACGTAACATTCTTCTTCTCGGGTGGTCACGAACAACCATTCGATGGAGAAAGTCGTTTGCTTTGTCCATCTCCAAAAGACGTAGCAACGTATGATTTGAAACCACAAATGGCCGCTTTTGATATTGATAACGCCATTTTACCCGAGCTTCAAAAAGGCGAAGTTGATTTCATTTGCTTAAACTTTGCTAACCCTGATATGGTGGGCCACACGGGCGTTTTCTCAGCAGTTGTTGAGGCCGTTGAAGCAGTTGATAAATGCCTTGAGCAAGTAGTAGAAACGGGTTTGGCCAATGGTTATACATTCATCGTCATTGCCGACCACGGTAATGCCGATTATATGATTAACGACGACAAAACCCCAAATACTCAACACTCACTTAACCTTGTACCGTGTATTATCGTTGATAAAACTGACCGTTTTGAGGTAAAAGATGGTAAACTCGGTGATATTGCCCCTACGATTCTGACATTGATGGGCGTAGAAATTCCAAAAGAAATGACGGGAAATGTTTTGATTTAATATTATCTAAAACGGAAGGTTTTGCTTTGAGCGAATACTTCCGTAAAATAAAAAATCCCCCAAGAGAAAACTCAAGGGGGATTTTTTATTATTTCTGTTGACCGTCGTCAGTTGACTGTGGTCTTAAAATTATGCGTAAACCGTTTCAGCAACTTTGTTGAAGTCTTCAACACTAACAGCTGTTTTCTCAACGGCAATATTTGCCTTCAAGAACTCACGTACTTTCTTGCCAAATGCACGGTCAGTATAACGACGAACAGCATTATCTTTGTTTTCCTTCAACGTTTTACGAGCCATTTGGTCAATCATTTCGTCCAAACCTTCGTAAGCATATCCACCGAAATAGTTTTTCATTTCAGCTTTTACTTCTTCAACGATGTCAGTGTATTCCAATTTAATATCGCTATTTGAAGCAACTTCATTACGAATCAAATCCATACGCAAGCCTTTGGCAAAAGCAGCGTAATCTTTCTCGATATCTTCTTCAGTAAATTTACCTTCGTTGATATTAAACAACCACTTTTTCAAAAATTCATCAGGAAGTTCGATTGAGACAGTGTTTAAAAGTGTTTTTTCTACTTCAAAGTCTAATAAATATTCGCTTTCACGAGCGTAGTTTTCGCCAATGATTTTCGCAATTTCAGCTCTGAATTCTTCTTCATTGCTTACTTTTCCTTGTCCAAGAGCTTTATCGAATAATTCTTGGTCGATATCTGCTGCACCAACACGAGTAATTTTCTCAACTGTCAATTCAAACTCTCCACTCAAAGCTGCCGCTTCTTCTTCTGTTTTTCCAGTAGCAAAACCTAAGTCTTTTGTGTTCGAGAAAATTGACTGAATATCAAATTTTACGCTGCTTCCTTTTTCTAAACCTTTGAAAATGTGAGCCGATTCTTCTTTCACACGGTCAGTCGGGATAGTGGCATCTTTTACTTCAAACTCCGAAGACTCTTGTTTCAAAGTACCAAAAATCATATCACCAGCCTCTACTTCTTCTACTTCTGCATCTTTTCCAAAACGCTTACGCACATCTTCGATTGCCTCGTTGATTTTATCTTCTGAAACCGCAATATCATACGTTTTAATAGCTGGAATTTTCGATAAATCTACTGAAAAATCAGAAGCAGTACCGATTTGGTATTCAAATGTAAAATCTTTTTGGTTGTCCCAATCAATATTTTGAGCAGCTTCGTTATCAGGCATTGGGTCGCCAACTACACGGAGTTTATTGGTAGAAATATACTCATTCACTGTTTTCGATACCATGTTGATAACTTCATCAACTAAGATACTTTTACCATGTAATTTTTGGATATATTCTTTAGGCACCATTCCTGGGCGGAAGCCTTTTATTTGAGCAGTTTTGCTGTATTGTTTGATTTTTTTATCAACCTCTGGCTTGTAGTCAGCCTCTGTGAGTGTTACTTTTAATCTGCCTTCGGTAGAAGAAATTCTATCTAATGTAGTTTCCATTGAGGATTATTTTTGATTTTTAGCCTTTAGCGATGAGCTGTTTGGCTTTAGCTTTAAAAAACAAGAACGTTAATATTTCACTGATGAGAATGCTTACAACAAAAACTCGTGTAAGCCAAATGCAAATAGCATTGATTTAAGCTAAAAAACCCCCTAACCAAGCAAGGTTCAGAGGGTTTTTTCGTACGGGCGAAGGGACTCGAACCCCCACACCTTGCGGCACCAGATCCTAAGTCTGGCACGTCTACCAATTTCGCCACG
>JAIYBU010000060.1 GCA_027488335.1 Cytophagaceae bacterium | reverse complement strand
CGTTACGACCAAAAAAGTACATACAAAATCTATTATTCATGAACTTTTATGGTTTATCAAAGGCGAAACTAATACGGCTTATTTAAAGGAAAACGGTGTTTCGATTTGGGACGAATGGGCCGACGAAAACGGTGATTTAGGCCCAGTTTATGGCAAACAATGGCGAAGCTGGGAAGCTCCCAACGGCCAAGTAATTGACCAATTGAAAGATGTGCTAAATCAATTAAAAAAATCACCTGATTCTCGCCGAATCATTGTTTCAGCTTGGAATGTGGGCGAATTATCGCAGATGGCATTGATGCCTTGTCATGCGTTTTTTTTTTTTTTTGTAGCTGATAATAAATTATCTTGCCAGTTATACCAACGCAGTGCCGATGTATTTTTAGGCGTTCCGTTTAATATTGCTTCTTACGCCCTCTTCACAATGATGGTTGCTCAAGAGTGCGGCCTCGAAGCTCATGAATTTATTTGGACAGGTGGCGATACACACATTTATTCAAACCATTTAGAACAAGTAGAAAAACAACTTTCTCGTGAACCACGAAAATTACCAAAAATGACTTTAAACCCAGACATAAAAAGTATTTTTGATTTCAAATTTGAAGACTTCACGCTCTCAGAATACGACCCATATCCAGGTATTAAAGCTCCAGTAGCCGTATAAAAAAGTCGAGTCGTTGCAAATGCAACGACTCGATAATCAAATACAAAGGTTTTTAGTGCTGACGAAGGTTGTCTGAAAATTATCTTCGGCTGATGTTTTTCATAAAACGGTCAGACCTACGGTGCAATTCAGACCATATATTTTATTTACGGTCGCCTGTTAAAGCAATTCCACGTAAAGATTTAGTGGTGATTACAAAATCTTTTTTCAATTTCTCAGTACCTAACTCTACAACGAACGTATATTCGCCATCAAGTAAGTTCGATAAATCAAATGCTTTTACATATTGAGCATCATTAGATGGATAATCGTAGAAAAACACGTTATTTTCTTTATCAATCAATGAAATTTTTGTTTTTTGTTTCGCTGGATTTTCAAAAGCCAATTTAAAGCGAAGACTTCCTAAATCTTGTACGCTCAACGTATTTTTTTCAGTCGAAGCAACTCTACCCGCTGCTTTTGTTTGAGCCATTCCTTCTGTGGTAGCAGTGGCTAATGTGAATACTACTGCTAATGCCTTGATGATATTTTTAGTGTTCTTATTCATTTTCTTAATTGTTTAAATATTGTTTGTTATTTTAAAAGTGTAAGTCAAATTAATTACTCGCCAACGAAACCCCACGGAGAGTTTTGGTAGTGATAGCAAAATCTTTTGTTAGTTTGTCTTTACCTGTTTCTACAACGAAAGTATATTTACCATCGACTAAGTTAGAAAGATTAAAAGCTCTAACGTATTGAGTATCACGGTAGGTGTACTCATCGAACAACACATTACTGTCTTTATCAAGTAAATATATTTTCGTCTTTTGTTGCAATGGGTTTTCAAAAGCTAATTTGAAACGCAGACTGCCCAGGTCTTGAACGCTCAAATTTGTAACCGTAGCTGTTGAACTTGTTTTTCCTGAAGCAGCCTTCGCTTGTGCCATTCCTTCTGTGGCTGTTGCCGATACCATTGCTGCGGCAACTCCTAATACTAATGCTAATTTCTTCATAATTTTCTTTGTTTTTATTTTCTTTGGAGGTTAATTTTAAAAAGTTAAAACTAAAAAAAGTCATATCAATCGTTTATCTCCTTCCGAAAACCTTTGTGTTGCAAATGTATGTAAGTATTTGAACACAAGTCAATTAAGAAATCGTTAAATACCAAAAGTTGTTTTAAAATTATAGCATAATATTAGAATATTACCATGTTTTTCAAAATACTTCAAGAGAAAATTTGAATAATCCTATTAAATTAATAGACTAAATAAAAGTCAAAATATCACTTTTTTGAGTCAGTCTGCAATACTTCCTTATAATAGTACAAAAACAGTTTTTTTGACGTTTTTTGAGCAATTTCACCAAATATTCTTTTTCAAAGATTGTATGGAATTATACTATTAAAATCTTTTAATAGAGAGACTTACCAAACAACTCGAAAGTTGCTTTACTATACCGTTTGTGTAAATGTGTTGGCAGAGTTTCAAAAAATACGATTCTTTCGTAGTCAAAAAAAAAGATTTTTTTTAAAATCGTACTTCATATAATCATCAAAATGCTAAAAGTCAAAAATTTTTCAAAAAACTATAATAACCACACAATCGTTGGGGTTGCTGATTTGGAAATTCCCGAAGGGATTCACTGGTTTAAAGGAATCAATGGGTCTGGTAAATCAACTTTTTTTCGTTCGATAGCTGGAATCATTCCTTTCAATGGCGAAATTTCGTGGAATAATCTCGACATCAGAAAAGATGCCGTGCCTTATCGCCTACAAGTCAACATGAGCGAAGCCGACCCACTCTACCCCGATTATTTATCGGGCTACGATTTACTACGTTTTATTGCCGAAGCAAAACAAGCCAACGCATCACAGCTTAAAGAATTAGCAAAAATTTTGGGTGTAGATGTCTATTGGAAATCGACAATTGGCACCTATTCAAGCGGGATGATAAAAAAAATCTCATTATTGAGTGCATTTCTTGGAAAACCAAGTCTAATTCTGCTCGATGAACCCCTCATCACGATTGACGACCGCTCGGTACAACTTGTGTATGAACTCATAAAAGAATATGCAGAAAAACAAGGTATAAGTTTCCTATTATCTTCTCATCAAGACTTCCGATTTGAAAAATTGGCTATCAAGAATATGTACTTGGTTCAAAATCAGACCATTACGCAGCTATGAAAAATATTTCACGCATACTCAGTCTGACGATTACAAAAGAATACTATCGTCAAAATGCCGTTTTTATATTTGCTGTAATGATGTTTTCTTTTGGCTTCCTACGAGCCGAAGAGCATAAAACTATCATCAAAAGTGCATTAAATATGCCTTCTCTTTTGGTATTGATTTTTATCGGTTGGACGTTGCACGCACTGAAAGTAATATTATTTTCTCTCCGAATGTTTGAGGCAAAAAACAATGAATTTTTATATAATATTCGATTGTTTTCGCCTCTAAAACGCTATTTAGCTTTGGGTTTGATGCAACTTTCTTTGCTTCAACTCACTATAATTTACTCACTTTGGATGATAAAGATTGGTCTTGAGCAAAATAAATTTGTAGAGACAATCGCTATTATTGGCTTCAATATTTTTTTAGTCTTGATGGGTGTCATCGTTTACGAATATCGTCTCAAACACCCTAATGCCGTTCGAGTTTCGGCCAAACCCATTCAAAACTTAATTAGTCGTTTCAATACCCCCTCTTACCTATTTTTTGTGCAATATTTGTTTGCCAAACAACCCGTATTAGTGTTATTAAGTAAACTTTTTACCTGCTTTGTGCTCGTAGGTGTATGTAGCCTTTACCCTACCGATGCCTATGACGAACGTCTCTTAGCTCTTGGTGGCCTTTTTGCCGCTGCAGGACACACAGTTTTGTGCCAACAATTTTTCTATTACGAAAATCAGTTTTTATCATTCAGTCGTAACCTACCTCTTTCATCAGCACAGCGGCTTCTTGGCTACCTATGCACATATTTTTTGCTTCTTATTCCTGAATTTGTCATTTTAATACGTAGCCTTCCTGTTGGTGTAAGTTACCTTTTTGCCTTACAATTATCTATCTTTATACTATCAATGGTGTTATTAAATCATCATACGCAATACATCAATAGCGTTTCGGTTGATATTTACTTACAACGATTGTTTTTTGCAGGAATTCTATTTTTACTATTGATAATGTTCAAAATTCCAGTAATTTTGATGGCATTAGTCAATTTTTTACTGGCTATTTTCGTTTTCCACAAAAACTATTACGAAAGCCCGCCTTCATAAATCCAATAATTATGATTCGCTTCTTATTTCTGTTTGTCTTTTTATCGACTATTTGTTCAGCCCAAGGCATATTTAAACTCACAGGCGAAGTACAAAATCCAACCGAACGAAAGGTTTTAATTACTTTGTACAGAGATTGGGTGGGCGAAGAAGAAGAATATGAAATTAAGCTTAATGAAAAAAATCAGTTCAGTTTCAGCACAAATCTCAATCATGTAGCTTACATTGATTTTTATTATGCTGACCAAGGTTTTCATTATTGGATTATAGAGCCAGAAGATGATATTTTGATGAAATTTACTCCAAAAAACTTTTGGCAGTCGTTAAAATTCACTGGAATGGGTTCGAATAAACTCAATTATTACGTAAAGCAACGTGAAAAATTTGAAGAAAAACGAGATTTTGAAAAAGAAGCCGATGCCCTCAGTAAAGCTCCACAAGAGCAGTATTTCGATTTTCTGGACAATGAACAACAAATACAAATAGAGTTTTTGGAGAAAACACCCTATCTATCAGATAACTTTATTCAATCTCGAAAAGCCGATATTATTGGTACACTTCAAAACTATAAAGTTACTTTTTTGTCGGGCAATAAATACGCATCTTGGACTGAGGAAAAAGTAAAAAATTCATTAAAAATCGAAGAACTGCCCGACTCAGTGCAGGCACATTCGCTCGAATACGGTAATATGTTTCAGAATCTCATGGATTTATTCGTGACAAAATCGGCCGTCAGAAAACGCAAAGATTTGACCGAACTCGAAGAAATTAACCTCGTAAAATCATCTTATAGTCGCACTTTTTTTTCTTTTCCACTTATCGAACGAGTAATAGCTTTCAAACTGAAAAACATGATTGAAGCTGAAACCATTACGCCAAAAATTCAAGCAATGGTTGATGATTTCTTGATAACCGCTACGAACCGAGACTACAAAAATTATCTTTCAAAAAAAGTAAGTTTCTCTAAAACGCTTACCAAAGGCTCGCCAGCCAAACCATTCAAACTAAAAGATATTGATGGAAAAGAAGTGTCGCTCAAAGATTTTCTCGGAAAAACTGTGTATCTTGATTTTTGGGCGAGTTGGTGCGGGCCATGTATTTATGACATGAAATTTATGGAAACAGTAAAAGCCAAGTTTCAAGACGAAGTAGTTTTTATTCAAATTTCACTCGATAATGATGCCGAATGGCGTGAAGCAATAAAAATGTATAATATAAAAGGAATCAATCTCAGAACCGACGAAAATAGTACGATTACCAAAAACTACGGTGTAACGGGCATTCCCGCCTATTATTTGATTGATAAAAAAGGCAATTTCGCAGTTTCACAAGTAAGCGACCCCAGCAATGCCGAAGGGCAAGAATTAATCAGACAAATTGAAGAGGTTTTAAATAGAAAATAATAAAATTAGGACTTGAGTCCGAAATAAAATAAAAATCCATTGTTCCTTTTGTCGCCTATTTCAATGGGCGAAGACATATAATCGTACTACTGGATTATTAACTGCACAGGTTGCAGAAGTGAATACACTGTCTTAAAAAAACCTAACAAACAAGCTCGAAAAACAGCGAGAAAACGGCCAAATTGTATTACTCTCGCTGGCTCTTGATTCTAAAGAACAATTAGAGGCGTTTCTCAAGAAAATACCGCTTATTTTTTTCACATGACTGATGCGGACTAAATCACACAAAGCACTTTTGGTGCTTTGGGCTTTCGAACTAACCTCATTATCGACCGAAACGGTATTATTCGGCACATAAAACTCGGTGGTTCACCCAATCAACCGATGATGTTAAATACGCAATATTCCAGCTATTGAAGAATTCTCGCATAAAAAAGACGTAGCGGTGCTACGTCTGTGGCGACCCCTTCTCTACAAGTCTATTTCTTTCTTCTTCCTAAATACTCCTCCATTTCTACCAAACTAAGAGCATTAAAGGTCATATTTTTAGTTAGGCCACCTTTACGAGCCACTGCCACACCGTAGTGCATATCGTGGTAACCTTGCATTTCGTGAGCATCGGGATTGATACTCAGCATGACATTTCGGTCGAGGGCATATTCTATCCAACGCCAATCGAGGTCAAGTCGGTAAGGGCTGGCATTGATTTCTATAACTACTCCGTTGGCAGCACAGCAATCAATAACTTCCTTATAATCAATCGGGTATCCTTGTCGAGAAAGCAATAAACGCCCAGTTGGGTGTCCTAAAATTGTTGTGTAAGGATTTTCGATGGCACGCACCAAACGCTCGGTTGCACGAGCTTGATTCATGGTAAGATTTGAGTGAACTGATGCTACGATATAATCAAAACTTGCTAAAACCTCATCAGGATAATCAAGTGAGCCATCGCCTAAAATATCTGATTCAATTCCTTTCAAAATCTTGAATGGGCGGTCAATTGATAATTTTTTGTTTAATTGCTCAATTTCTGCATGTTGTTGTTGTACTTTGGTAATTAATAGTCCGCTGGCATACGTAGCCGACTGCGAGTGGTCGGCAATTCCCAAATATTCAAAACCTAATTCCTTGCAATAAGTGGCCATTTGTTCGAGCGAATGTTGTCCGTCCGAATAAGTTGAGTGATTGTGTAGAATGCCTTTTAGGCTTTCCCAAGTAACCAAATCTTCGTTTTTATTTTTCTTTATCCAGTCAAATTCATTCACGCCCTCACGCATTTCGGGAATGATGTACGGCACTCCAAATTTCTCATAAATGGTAGTTTCGGCCGATTCTTGGGTCAGACCTTCGACCAGACTTATTGAAAGACCAACATTCAGCAATGAAACACCGCTTTCATTACGATGTTTTAAATGATTTTCGTTAGCGGTATAAACGAATTGCTTGTTAAGTAATTCATTTTCAGCAACATAACGAATCTCTATGCTAATTTTATTTTCTAAAAACTTCCCACGCCAAACGAATGGCGAAGATTTTTTTTCATCTTTTATAAAACCCTCGGCCGAGAAATCGGGTAAAGAATCAGTATAAGTAGCCAGAAAAGTCAGTGTATCAACTGTTTCTGATTTTCGTCGAACTTGCCCTGAAATTTCTACTGTGTTGAAACTTTTCTTGAGTTCTCCTAAAATAATTTCGGCTAAAATTGCCGCTTTGTCCATGCGAAGTTTTCCTGCTTGACTCTGAATAAATTTCAACGATTCAAGAATTGACTCTTGTGTTTTTCCACCAAAACCTTTTACTTTCGATATACTTCCATTCTCGCACGCAATTTGCAATTCGTTTAAATTATCAATGCCCAATTCATTCCACAAAACCTTGATTTTCTTTGCTCCCAGCCCCTTAATCTTAAACATCTCAATGACACCTTCAGGAGTTTTGGCCAGTAAATCCTGTAAATCTCGGAGTTGACCTGTACTGACCATTTCTAAGATTTTACCCGCCATCATTTTACCAACTCCTTGAATTTGAGTAAGTTGTGTAAAATCAAGCTGCGATAATTCGCCTACGTATTTATCCAAATTATAGGCGGCATTGGTATATGTTTTTATTCTAAACTCGTCTTCGTTGTGGAGTTCGAGTAGCTTTGCGGTAAGTTCAATGGTTTCAACAATATCGGAGTTAGACATCATAGTTTTTTCTTAATTTTTGTGCAAATTACAGCAAATTTGGCTCAAATAAAATGACTTCAGTAGTAAATAAAAAACTCGTAGAAGCTTAGCCTCTACGAGTTTTTTATAATAATATTCTTTCAATATTACAAAGTAGCTAAAACATTGTTCATATTTCTTACTGCATCAGCCGATTTTGCAAACGCAGCTTGCTCTTCTTGATTCAAACGGATATTGATAATTTTCTCCCAACCATTACGGCCAATAACTACTGGCACACCCATACAGATGTCTTTTTGACCGTACTCACCGTTTAAGTAAACACTCGAAGGAATTACTTTTTTCTCGTCACGCACGATAGCCTCAACAACCGCACAAGAAGCAATACCTGGAGCATACCAAGCCGAAGTACCCAACAAACCTGTAAGTGTAGCACCACCCACCATTGTATCGGCAGCAACTTTCTCAAGCACTTCTTTTGATAAGAAACGGCTCACTGGGATACTGTTTACAGTAGCCAAACGAGTCAACGGAATCATGGTAGTATCGCCGTGTCCACCAATTACTTGTCCGTGAATATCACTTTGAGCAAAACCAGTTGCTTGCGATAAATAATAACGGAAACGTGATGAATCCAACGAACCACCCATACCGATGATACGCTTTTTGTTTACACCCATTTCTTGAGCTACTTGATACGCCAAGTAAGTCATAGTATCCATTGGGTTAGAAACAATCAACAAAATTGCTTTTGGTGAGTGAGTCAAGATTTTTGTCACTACATCTCTCACGATACCAGCGTTGATACCAATCAACTCTTCACGAGTCATACCTGGTTTACGTGGCAAACCTGAAGTAATAACCACTACATCAGATTTTGCAGTTTTTGTATAATCATTTGTCGAACCGATGATAGTTGTATCGAAGCCCTCTAATGAAGCTGTTTGCATCAAGTCCATTGCTTTTCCTTCAGCAACACCTTGCTTAATATCGAGCAATACAACTTCATCTACGATTTGCTTGCGAGCAATGTTGTCGGCAGTGGTTGCACCAACCGCACCTGCACCTACTACTGTTACTTTCATAGTTTTTTAAGCCCCCTACCCCAGGAGGAACTTTTTATAAATTAATTCATGCCTTGGGGTTAGATTAGACATGAAAGTTGAAGAAATATTTAGATAAATCTATAACAGACCACAAAGCAGTTTTAGTATAAAAATCAGCAAAATGATTTTGTTATAAATAGACAACAAATTTATTGGACAAAACTAATACAAAACAATGTATTTGAATGTTTTTTTTGCATTTTTTATATTTCATGAATAATTTTTGCAAGTTTTTACGTTTCTATATTAAGTTTCAGAATGTCGAAGCAATCATATACCCATTTTTTGCTCCTTTTTGCTACAAACCTTCGCGAAACCAATTACCCAAAAATTCTTTTACAAAGCATAATAACTTAAGAAAAATGAGTACCAAAGCGAGTTCAACACAAAGTTTGCTGTCAAAAATAATCGAATCTGCCATTTATAAGAATGCCTTAGGAAAAGCTCCTCGTATCGCCAAAAATGGCAAAAGTTTATTGAAATTATTGCAAACTGCCCTTACCAAAACCCAACAAATGGGCATGGGGGGAGTTTTTGATGTAATAAGAGAGAAAATTACTATCATGGGAACACTCATCAAAGCTTATGCCGTAGGTGAGTATCGTCAAATAGAACTCGGTAATTTAGTAAAAATCATTGCTGCTTTTGTCTATTTTATATCGCCTATCGATATCATACCAGACTTTTTACCATTTATTGGTCTGAGCGACGACGTGGCTTTGTTGGTATTTGTTTTCAAAATCCTTGATGATGAATTGGTAAAATTTGACCAATGGCAAAACAAGAAATAGACAACCAGAACGAATTAATCGACATAAGTAAAACTTTCGTTGATAATCAATCTTTTAATGGCCAAAAACTCATTTTTTGAAAGAATTGCTTAGCTGAAAATATCAAAAGTTTAAGATGAAATTAATTTTTTAATTTCCAATTTACTTTTACATTTGTAGTAGAATAAACAAAAAACATTGCAGACAGTTGTCTGTGGTCAATCGACTCAAAAAAAACACTTTAAATAAATAATATTATGTTCGGTCTTGGAAGTACAGAAATGATTCTGATTTTGGTTGTAATTCTTTTCTTTTTTGGTGCAAAGAAGCTCCCTGAGCTTGCTCGTGGATTAGGAAAAGGAATACGTGAGTTTAAAGATGCTTCTCGTGAAGTAAAAGAAAACATCGAAAAAGCAACTTCAGAAGATAAATAAGGACTTTTTTTGCCAAACTGCCACCTTATACTCCATTAAGGTAACAGCTTCCTGGCAATACCTTAACAACAGCCACTCAGTTTCTAAATTGAGTGCTGTTGTTTTTTTGTTTTTACATTATTAGGATTTAGAAATGACCAAATACAATTCATTTAAAGAAGTAAAACAAGCCATTACAAGCGGCCAAACTAACTGTGTATCGTTGGTAAAGCACTATTTAGAACAAATAGAAGCCCATAAGAACCTCAACGTTTTTTTGGAAGTCTATGCCGATGAAGCTCTAACACAAGCCGAAACTATTGACCAGAAAATCAAAGACGGAACGGCTGGGCGATTGGCGGGCATGGTCATTGGCTTGAAAGATGTGTTGGCCTACGAAAATCATGGTTTGCAGGCATCCAGCAAAATTTTAGATGGCTTTCAGTCGCAATTTACAGCTACTGCCGTTGAGCGAATCTTGGCCGAAGATGCCATCATTATTGGTCGCCAAAATTGTGATGAATTTGCGATGGGTTCATCGAACGAAAATTCTGCTTTTGGTCCAACCCTCAACTTTGCCGACCCAACTCGTGTACCTGGTGGCTCGTCGGGAGCATCAGCAGTGGCCGTGCAAGCTGATATGTGTTTGGCATCATTGGGTTCTGATACTGGTGGTTCAGTGCGTCAGCCTGCGGCATTTTGTGGCGTAGTTGGTCTAAAACCAACTTATTCGAGGGTTTCTCGTTGGGGTTTGATTGCCTACGCATCCTCTTTTGATTGTATCGGGCCAATTACCAAAACGGTTGAAGATGCCGCCCTCCTACTCGAAATCATTGCGGGAGCTGACGAACATGATAGTACGGTTTCATTTCTTGATGTGCCTAAATATTCCCAAAATCTTACTCCGAAAAAGCAATATCGTCTTGCTTACATGCGTGAAGCCCTCGAAAGTGAAGGCTTGGACGAAAATGTAAGAAAGAATACGGCAGAGAAAATTGAACAGCTTAGAGCGGCAGGACACATCGTTGAGGCGGTTGATTATCCATTGATGAAGTACTTATTGCCAACTTATTATATCTTGACAACGGCCGAAGCCAGCTCAAACCTTTCGAGATTCGATGGAGTTCGTTACGGACACCGTGCCGCAGGCGTGAAAAACTTAGAACAACTCTACAAAAAATCTCGTGGTGAAGGTTTTGGGGCTGAAGTAAGAAAACGTATCATTTTAGGTACTTTTGTACTTAGTGCAGATTATTATGATGCTTATTATACGAAAGCACAGCAAGTTCGACGTTTAATAAAAGAATCGACCGATGCGATTCTATCAAAATATGATTTTCTAATTTCGCCAACAACGCCAACACCTGCAATCAAGATTGGAGAAAAATCAGACGACCAATTACAAATGTTTTTGATGGATATCTTTACGGTTCAAGCAAATGTGATAGGAAATCCGTGCATTTCGATACCCAACGGAGAAACTTCTGAAGGTTTGCCGATAGGAATTCAAATTCTTGGCAAGAATTTTGATGAAACAGAAATGCTCGCTTTTGCAAAATCACTGGAGCAGTAAAATATTTTCAGACAAAAAATAGTTTCAGAAATATTTGAAAACACGAAAATAAAACACAATTTACT
>JAIYBU010000181.1 GCA_027488335.1 Cytophagaceae bacterium | reverse complement strand
TACCGCAAAGCTTGGTATATTTGTGCTTATTAAAGACAAAATAGGGCTTTTAAATCGAATTTTCAAAACTTTTAATTTAAAAACGTCAAACCTTCAATAAAAGTTTATGAATGATTTTTCAACAGTAATCATTGGTGGTGGTATTTCGGGGCTAACTTGTGCAAAGTATCTCAATGAAAAAGGATATAGTTTTATGCTTTTGGAAGGCTCTGATGCGTTGGGTGGACGAGTGCGAACGGATAAAGTAGATGGTTTTTTACTCGACCGTGGTTTTCAGATTTTATTAACCAATTATCCAGAAGCCAAGAAAATACTCAATTATAATAATCTCGACCTAAAGTATTTTGGTTCGGGGGCGATGATAAAAGCTGAAAAGGGATTCATGAAAATGGAAAACCCTTTCCGAAATAAAATGGCGTATCTGACAATGGCATTTTCGTCGGTTGGTTCGTTGAGTGATAAACTAAAAATTAGAAAATTTGCTAACGAATTATCCGAAATTCCCGACGATGAATTTTTCAAGATGGAAGCAACTGATACACTCACTTTTTTGAGAAATTATGGCTGGACCGAAAAAATGATTAATAATTTCTTTAAACCATTTTACGGAGGTGTTTTTCTCGAAAACGATTTGGTTACATCAAGCAATTTCTTTCAGTTTACGTTCAAGCAATTCTTCAAAGGCGATGCCGCTATTCCAGCCGATGGTATGCAAGCAATTCCCGAACAAATTGCCGAAATGCTACCAAGAAATTGTATCCGTAAAAATGCTCGTGTGAAAGGTTTTGAAGGAAATCAGATATTTTTAGATGGGGGAGAAGTAATAACCGCCGATAGAATTGTGTTAGCCACCGACCCCAAAACAAGCGATGAACTGTTGGGTGAAATCAACCAACGAATTTATAACATAACCACTTGTACGTATTTTTCGGCTGAGTCTTCGCCATTGAAAGGAGAAAAGTTTATTGCACTTAACCCAAATCGTAGGGGAATGGTGCATAATGTGTGTGTACCAAGCGATATTTCTGCCCATTATGGCAACGCAGGAAAATCATTGATTTCGGTAAGTACACAAGGTTTAGAAAAATTAGATGAAAGAAGCCTAACGAATAGAATCAGGCGAGAATTATTTGATTGGTTTGGGGCTGCGGTTAATGTTTGGAAGCATTTGAAAACGTATCATATTCCTGAGTCTTTAGTGCAATACCGTGCAGGAAGCGAACATCAAAACTCCAAACTCGGTGATAATCTTTACCGCTGTGGTGATTATCTGGCGTATCCATCACTTAATGCCGCCATGCAAACTGGCCGTGAAGTGGCTCAGATGATTATGGAGTAAAAATATAGTCCACGGTCGATAGTCGACTGTCCACAGAAGTTTTTAGCCATTTTAATTTTTACTATAAATTCTACAAATATGCTAAACTCAGAATGGCAAACCGCCAAAGAATACAAGGATTTAACGTATAAAAAGCGTAATGGCGTGGCAAGAATTGCTTTTAATCGCCCAGAAGTACGCAATGCTTTTCGCCCGAAAACAGTTTTTGAACTCATTGATGCCTTTGAAGATGCCCGAAACGATGCTTCGATTGGAGTTGTCTTACTTTCAGCCGAAGGGCCAGCACCAAAAGATGGCGTTTGGGCATTTTGTAGCGGTGGCGACCAACGTGCCAGAGGTAAAGATGGCTATAAAGACGAAAGAGGCGTAGGGCGTTTGAATATCTTGGAGGTTCAGCGTCAAATTCGTTTCATGACTAAGCCTGTTATTGCTGTTGTGCCAGGTTGGGCAGTGGGTGGTGGGCATAGCCTTCATGTAGTATGCGATATAACGATTGCCAGCAAAGAACATGCTATTTTTAAACAGACTGATGCAAACGTGGCCAGTTATGATGCGGGTTATGGTTCGGCCTATTTGGCTCGCCAAGTAGGGCAAAAGCGTGCCAGAGAAATTTTCTTCCTGGGTAGAAATTATTCGGCACAAGAAGCATTTGATATGGGAATGGTCAATGCCGTTGTGCCGCACGATGAATTAGAAGAAACCGCTTATCAATGGGCCCAAGAGATTTTGGAGAAAAGCCCAATGGCAATCAGAATGCTAAAATATGCCTTCAATATGATTGATGACGGCTTGGTAGGGCAACAAATTTTTGCAGGAGAAGCCACTCGTTTGGGCTATATGACCGATGAAGCCCGTGAAGGCCGAGATGCGTTCTTAGAAAAACGTAAGCCAGATTATGACCAATTTCCGAAGTATTCGTAATTGGGTTACTGGTTATTGGTAGAAAATATACATAAAAGCCGCAGTTTGATTGTTCAAACTGCGGCTTTTATGCTATTAGTGTTTTTTTTACTGCCCAATTTGCTCCAGTTTTTTATGGAATTTCCATGAAACAGGAATCTCGTGTTTTGTGCGTGCAATGCGTAAACGGTACCCGCGAGCATTCCCTTCTACTTTATGAATACCACGCATATTGATTACAAAATTGCGGTGCAAACGCACAAACTGTGGGTGGGCGGCTAACTCTTTTTCTACTTGTGCGAGTGGTGTCTGAATGGTTGTTTTTTCAACGCCCATTAGGCTTTGCCAGTAGAAATCTGTCGAGTTCTTTGAGGTTTCGGCATAAATTAATTGGTTTGGAACCAAACTTAATTTTTGACCACTTTCACCAAAAACCATTATAGGAAATAATTGTTTGCTGGCTGGTGGATTGATTGACTCTAAGCTACTATTGATACTTTCGGCAGTTGTAGAAAATTTATTGTGGAACAGTTTCTGCTGAATAAAAGTAATTACGGCAATCGGTAAAACACAAATAGCTACTGTTTTGAGAATATCAACAAAGGTCAGAGTGGTGATATAGAAATAGTTACCATAAAGCATAATCAGAGAACCTACTATCAAAATTGTAGCTGAAAGATGCACAATTTGGCGGCCTATTGTCCATTGTTGGTCGTTATAAAAATTGGATAGAATCATTGGAAAAACAAATTTTGCTACCAACATGCCAATAAAAGCAACAATCCCAAAACCAATTAAATAAAGTGTTTTTGAATCGTTTGTAAAGTCTGAAAGTCCGAAAGGCTGCACACCTACTGCTACAATTGCCACGAATAAACCAATCAAAAGTGATATAATAAGACCTCTGATAGAGCTGATAGAGGTGGCCATTGGTTTCTTAAATGATGCAATAAATGTTCCTATAATTTGGCTGATACTGCCAAAAAAACTACGTAAAATATTCATTTTTAAATTTAATAAGGTTTTCGTTAGACCCAGTTTTGGTGTTTTGCTTAATGTTCAAAAACTATACCAAATAATTGGGGTGCAAAGATAGTACATTTACAACTGAAAATTATTATCATTTTTTTTACAAGTTGCTTTTTCTTTGCTGATAATCAAGTATTTATTTAATCAATTCGACCCAACCCTTGATGGTTATAGGTACTTCATCAATTTTATCTAAACGCTTAATAACCACTTGTGCTACATAAAAATATGTTCCTGAAGTTAAGTCAAGACCATTATTTGTTTTACCATCCCAGCTAAGTGTATCGCCACTCGATTCATAAACTTTCACCCCATAACGGTTATAAATCTCAATACTGATAGTCTTGATAAATGCCGAGCAAGTCATTGGCGTAAAAGTGTCATTCTTTCCATCTCCATTCGGCGTCAGTACATTTGGTAACTCAACAATCGGACAGTTATCTTTACAAATAATATTACTTGGAGCACTTTCGATATTCAAACGATTAACGGCTGTGATGTAATAGCATCCTGCAAAACCATCTTGTAAGGGTTTTATGTGCGTAAACGAAGTTTCGGTTGCGGGAACGGTTGCTAAAAACTTTGGTTGTTCATCTTTATAGCGAGCATAATAGATATTGTATTTGAGAATATCAACTCGACACACTACCCCGCCTGCACTTTGAGGAGTTCGCCAGCTAAATTTATTTGAAATACTATTAGCTTCACAAATCGCTTTACGGTCGAGGTTTTGGCAATTTATTTCTTCTGAACTAAACGTAGGCGGACAAGGCGGCGTATTATCAATCGGAGTACCGCAAGAAACTTGTGATAAATTATTGAGCAAGCCCAGTTGTGGTAAACGAGCATAAGTTCCAACAGTTTCTACTTTGTAGCAATACGATGTATCAACTTTCATCTGAATCGTGTTTGTGCCATCATCAGGGAATCTATCTACACCATCATCGAAATAATTATAGGTATTTACGGCCTGAACTGCAACCTCGGCAATAATATTAAATGTACCAGGTTTTGTGCGTGATTCTCGATAAATACGGTGTTTTCTATTATCATTATTCCACGGAACATTTGCTTGCCAGCTAAGTTTTACTTTCTGAGCGTCTGAGTTTGCAGTAAGTCTGACACTACTTGCCAGTTGACTTTCAGCTAAAACCTTGTCATTTTCATATAAAAATGCTACTTTATATGTGTAGCCATTTTGAACTGTATTTAGCCCACCATCAACAAAAACAGTATCAGCTATTCCTTTTCGTACTTTAGTAGAAATGCTGGTTACGAGTTGGAATGCTCCTCCGTTTATTCCCGTAGCACGATAAAGTTTATATTGATATGGCCCTTTGTATTCTGTCGAGTCAAACCCTAAAGGTCGAGTCCATTTTACGCTGATTCTACCTGTTAGAGCATTTGTAGTTTCAATGCTTACATTTGTCAGAACAGGGGCTTTTTGTGGTAATTCACTGCCCACACAAGCCTCATTTGACGGAACACTCGGAATCGAAACAAAGTCAGATGAAGCTAAACTTGCCACAAGACTGTAACTGTAAATTTTTCCGTTTTGAGTTTTAGTATCAAGGAAAAATGTATCCTTTACTGAAATACGAGCAACTTCTACAAAGCCCAAAGAAGCAGGAAGGCCAACTTCGCATTGTGCGGGAATATAGTTTGAACACCCTTCTTTTCGGTAAACAATCATTTCGGCATTTGAAATACTACAATCTGGGTATTGTTGCCAACGTAGCTCTACACCTCGTTCGGTATTTTTGGCCGATAACCCCCTTGGTCTTGGAGGAATCACTTTTATTTTAACCGTTCGGGTATCCGTAAGCTGAACCGCAAATCGACCAGGAAAATCCTCTACTTTAAACAATACATCATAAGCTTGCCCTCGTACGTGTTTACAATTTGTTTCCCATGTAAAATTTCCTTCGGCTGGGCTTTTTTGAATAACATTGAAAGGAATAAATTTGGCTTCGGCGGGTGCTATAAAACTGGCAGTGATTCCAGAGGCATCTCGGTTATAAACCCCGCTGTTGGTTGTAATTTTTACATTATTATTATCTCCATCAATGGCAGATACTTTGAATTCTATTTTTTGTCCAGCTTCTACACAAATTTGGTTCGGAACGGTCAGGAGTGGCCGTTTGTTAGGCGTTTCCACCACAATAATCTGCATGTCTCGTGTAATTTCCCCGATTTTAGAATACTGCCCATTTGACCCTTTTCGCCATTCTTCAATAATAAAAGCCACATTTATTTGATATTGTGGGGTTGTCCATTTGCCAGGGGCATCCCAAATCAAATCGCCAGTTAGAGGATTTATTTTAAAACTTGAAGGACTCGAACCGTCTTCGGAGAGTAGGTTTGTTCCGAGTGTCGCAGGGTCTCTATAACCTACAATAGGTTCACCTGCACCCGACCCTTCGCCAAAATCTCGCTTTGGAGTTGTCAGACGATAAGCTAAACTGTCGCCATCTGCATCAAATGCACCAGGGTTATGAATGAATTTTTTGCCAACGCCCGCCGTATCAATCGGAATATTCAATAATACAGGTGTATTATTTAAACCCAAAGAACCATTGACAACAATGGTAGTTTCGACAAAAAAGCTAATTTCGTCAGTGCGACCTGGTAAGTTGACGGTGTTTACGTTTCGATTAGAAATAGCACAAGTAATGGTATAACGACCTTGTGCAGGAAATGTAAATGTCGTATCATAAACATTACACATCGTTGAGGTATTAATGAGTGACTTCTTCTTGCGTTTTACGGTATAGAGTGGCACCCCAGTTACTCCAAAGTAGAAATTGACCGTATTCTGCCCTTCATTGGCAGTCACACCATTTATCTGGTCAGTGTATGTAGTTAGCGTAACTCTATAAGTAAGACTTGTATTCGAGATTCTTTTTGCCGTAATTTCTCCTGCCCGAATATGGGTTGCCTTGGCAGTCGAAATTGTTAAAAGACCGATGATAAATGAAAAAAGTATAAATTTCAATGCTTTCATAGACAACTGATTAGGATTTACATAAACATAAACGAAAAATACGTAATCCTTGTGTTAATAATGAATAGTTTTTTTGAAAACAATTTTCCAAAACAAAAAGTTAGATTTTTGTAACGATAATAAATTATCAAAAAAGTGAAAACTTTTATTGATTCTAATCTATTTGTGGCTTACTTTTGAGCGTTGAAAGTAATTGTACTTTTCAAAGGAATGTAAAATTCGTCAATTGTTCATTAAAATTATCAGATAAGGCTATGTCTTGGCTCACAAAAACGTTAACAAGTTCAATTGGAAAGAAAGTCCTGATGTCACTTACAGGGTTATTTCTTTGTACTTTTCTATTAGTACACCTCATCGGAAATCTGCAACTTTTCAAAGATGATGGCGGTTATGCCTTCAATAAGTATGCGGTTTTTATGACCACTTTTCCAGTTATTAAAATAGTTTCTTATGTGAACTATGCTTTAATTTTATTCCATGCTTTTTGGGGACTTTACCTCGAATATCAAAATCGTAAGGCTCGCCCTGTGCGTTATGCAGTTGTAAGAAACCAATCTTCATTTTCGAGTCGAAATATGGCCATTCTTGGAACAATCCTGTTGGTTTACATCGTTGTACACATGGGAGATTTTTGGTACACGTATCATAACCAACCGCTGCCTTATGTGCAATACACTGAAAACGTAACTACGGGTGAAGTGGTTACAAAAACAATGGAAAGTGGTTACACACAGGAAGTGAAAATGGCAGAAATGACTGATGCAGTTGCTGGAACTCATTCTGTTATCGTAAAAGATTTGTACAAAGAGGTAGCAACCGCTTTCAAGAATCCTTTATTAGTGATTTTTTATATTCTCGGTATGTTTGCCGTAGCTTATCACCTGTATCACGGATTTCAAAGTTCATTCCAAACGTTGGGCTGGAATCACCCGAAATACACACCGTTGGTTAAGTTTATCGGAACTTGGGTTTTTGCAATCGCTATTCCTTTGGGTTTTGCCGCAATGCCGATTTTCTTTTTCTTTAAGTAAGATTTAATAGACTAATTGATAATAAATAAGATGTCAAATAAATTAGATGCCAAAATTCCAGAAGGTCCGATAGCAGACAAATGGACAAAGTATCGTTCAACTGTACCATTAGTAAATCCAGCTAACAAGCGTAGCTTAGAAATTATTGTGGTTGGTACAGGTTTAGCAGGAGCATCGGCTGCCGCTACATTAGCCGAAATGGGCTATAAAGTGAAAGCATTCTGTTTCCAAGATTCACCTCGTAGAGCTCACTCAATTGCTGCTCAGGGAGGAATCAATGCTGCCAAAAACTATCAAAATGATGGTGACTCTGTTTACCGTTTATTTTATGATACTATTAAAGGTGGTGACTATCGTGCAAGAGAAGCAAACGTACACCGTTTGGCTGAAGTTTCAGGAAGCATCATCGACCAATGCGTAGCTCAAGGTGTACCTTTTGCTCGTGAATACGGTGGTCTTTTATCAAACCGTTCGTTTGGTGGAACACAAGTACAACGTACTTTTTATGCCGCTGGACAAACGGGTCAACAATTATTACTTGGAGCATATTCGGGTCTTGAGCGTCAAGTAGGTATCGGTAACGTAACGATGTACACTCGTCACGAAATGCTTGATGTTGTAACAATTGACGGCAAAGCTCGTGGAATTATCGCTAAAAATTTAGTTACAGGCGAACTTGAGCGTCATTTCGGACACGCTGTATTGCTTTGTACAGGTGGCTACGGAAACGTATTCTACCTTTCTACCAATGCAATGGGTAGTAATGTAACGGCCGCTTGGAAAGCCCATAAAAAAGGAGCAAACTTTGCTAATCCTTGTTATACACAAATTCACCCGACTTGTATTCCTGTATCGGGCGACCACCAATCGAAACTCACTTTGATGTCAGAATCATTGCGTAATGATGGTAGAATTTGGGTTCCAAAGAAAAAAGATGATAAACGTGCAGGAAATGATATTCCAGAAGAAGAAAGAGATTACTACTTAGAGCGTCG
>JAIYBU010000239.1 GCA_027488335.1 Cytophagaceae bacterium | reverse complement strand
GGACGCCGCGAGTCGGTAAAGTTCGACAAAATCACTGCTCGTATCGAGCGACTTTGCTATGGTTTAGAACCTGCATTTGTCCAACCCGTTGAAGTTGCCATGAAAGTCGTGGCTGGTATCTATGATGGCGTATCAACGTCAGAATTAGATAGTCTTGCTGCCGAAACTGCCGCTTCGATGACAACAAAGCATCCTGACTACGCTATTTTGGCGGCTCGGATTGCTATTTCAAACTTACACAAAAATACCCTCAAGTCTTTTTCGGGTACCATGAAGATGTTGTATCAATACATCGACCCAAAAACAGACCAAAATGCCTCTCTTATTGCAAAAGATACGTGGAAGGTGATTCAGAAGCACGCAGCTTTGCTTGATTCTGCAATTATCTACGACCGTGATTTTGGGTATGATTACTTCGGTTACAAAACCCTCGAAAAATCGTATTTGCTTAAACTCAACGGCAAAATTGTAGAGCGTCCACAACACATGTTGATGCGTGTAGCCGTAGGTATTCATGGTGAAGACATCGACCGTGTGATTGAAACGTACGAATTATTGTCGGAGCGTTGGTTTACACACGCTACGCCAACGTTGTTCAATGCAGGTACGCCAAAACCACAACTTTCGTCGTGCTTCTTGCTTACGATGAAAGAAGATAGCATTACTGGAATTTACGAAACACTTGGTCAAACTGCTCAGATTTCGCAATCAGCTGGTGGAATTGGTTTGGCTATTCATAATATTCGTGCGACTGGCTCGTACATCAAAGGCACAAACGGCACTTCAAATGGTATTGTACCGATGTTGCGTGTTTTTAACGACACGGCTCGATACGTTGACCAAGGTGGGGGAAAACGTAAAGGTTCGTTTGCGATTTATATTGAGCCTTGGCATGCCGACATCTTTGAATTCTTGGATTTGAAGAAAAACCACGGAAAAGAAGAACTTCGTGCGAGAGATTTATTCTACGCACTCTGGATTTCTGATTTATTCATGAAACGTGTAGAGGCTAATGATACTTGGTCATTATTCTGCCCTCATGAGGCTCCTGGTTTATCGGAGTGTTATGGTGAAGAGTTTGAAAATCTCTACGAAAAATATGAAAGAGAAGGCAAAGCTCGCAAAACCATTAAAGCACAAGACCTTTGGTTTGCTATCATGGAGTCTCAAATCGAGACAGGCACTCCATACATGTTGTATAAAGATGCGGCCAACAAGAAATCGAACCAAAAGAACTTAGGTACGATAAAATCATCGAATCTCTGTACTGAAATCATGGAATATACCTCTCCTGATGAAGTAGCGGTTTGTAACTTGGCTTCGATTGCGTTGCCTAAGTATATTACAAAAGATGAGAAAACAGGTTTCTTGAAGTTTGACCATCAACGTTTATATGAAGTAACGAAGGTAATCACGAAAAACCTTAACAAAGTAATAGATGTAAATTATTATCCTGTGCCTGAGGCGGAGCGTAGTAACTTGCGTCATCGCCCGATTGGATTGGGTATCCAAGGCTTGGCCGATGCGTTTATTATTTTGAGAATGCCTTTTGAGTCTGACGAAGCTCGTAGATTGAACAAAGAAATCTTTGAAACAATTTATTACGCAGCCATGGAATCTTCGATGGAGTTAGCTATTGTGGAAGGAACATACCCAACATGGGAAGGTTCTCCGATTTCACAAGGTATTTTCCAATTTGATATGTGGGGTGTAACGCCAGATTCAGGTCGTTGGAACTGGGAAGAATTGCGTGAAAAAGTAATGAAAAATGGTGTAAGAAATTCATTGTTAGTTGCTCCAATGCCAACGGCTTCTACAAGCCAAATTTTGGGTAACAATGAGTGTTTTGAGCCTTATACATCAAATATTTATACTCGTCGTGTACTTTCGGGTGAGTTTGTGGTAGTGAATAAGCATTTATTGAAAGATTTAGTGAAAATTGGTTTGTGGAACGATACCATGAAAAACAAACTAATTGCCGCTAACGGTTCGGTACAATCAATTCCTGAGATTCCACAAAATTTGAAAGATTTGTATCGTACGGCTTGGGAAATTAAGCAAAAAACTATCGTTGATATGGCCGCTGACCGTGGAGCATACATTTGCCAAAGTCAGTCGTTGAATATCTTCATGGAAAATGCTAATTTTGGTAAATTGACTTCGATGCACTTCTATGCTTGGAAAGCTGGTTTGAAAACAGGTATGTATTACCTACGTACGAAAGCCGCTTCTGATGCCGTGAAATTTACGGTTGACCGCCAAGCGATTGCCGAGGTTGTACCAGCTACATCAGGCATCGAAGAAAAACCATTAGACTATGCTA
Organism: Cytophagaceae bacterium; assembly: GCA_027488335.1. GTDB lineage: Bacteria > Bacteroidota > Bacteroidia > Cytophagales > Spirosomataceae > Emticicia. Next base: position 60,996 of record JAIYBU010000239.1, on the reverse strand, counting down.
AATATGCCGAAGAGCAAACTGCAAAAGCAACTGCAGCCGCTACTTTTGCAAGCGAAGAAGAATACCAATATGCAGCAATGCAATGCTCGCTTGACGACCCAGAGGGTTGCGAAATGTGTGGCTCATAAGGGATTCCGACTTGCAAATGCTCTTTCTTAATATAAAATCACTACAAAACCACCCCAAAAGGTGGTTTTGTTTATTTTGGTGCTTTTTGTTATTTCTTTACTTCGATAAAAACCTCGGCTGTTTCATTACCATTACTTACCAAAATTCGGTAAACGCTGGCATTATCAGCCGCATAAAAAGAGAATGTATTGCTCCAAAGATTTGGTTGCCAGAAGAGTGTCGTTCGGATGTCGAGTTTAGTAGATTCTTTAGCTTGGGCTGTGCCGTAATTGGGGCTAAAGAACGGTTTTGGGTCATGATAACCCATGATTGTTAGTTGTTTGGCACTTGACTTCAAACCCGCATTGTTTCGTTCGGAAGGCTTTGAAACAGATGATTTGGTATAAATCGCAATTACGCCATTGGCTCCTCTCGAACCAAACATCGCACGAGCGGTTTTTAGTACCTCAATGCGGTCGATGTTATCCATGCTCACATTCATCAAAGAATTAACATCTTCAACAGGGAATCCATCAATTAAGTACAGGGGAGCAGAATCTCCTTCAATAGAATTTTGTCCGCCACGCATACGTACCTTGATTCGCCCATCGGCATAAGTAATTTGTACGCCTGGTACTTTTCCTTGCAAAGCCATTACGGGATTCATGCCAATCAGAGCTGGGCTAATTTCCTTTGCAAAAACCGTAAAATCAGGATTGCCATAGATGGGTTTGCTGACAAATTGTTTTTCGGTGCGTTTGGTGCTTACGCTCACTTCTTCAAGTTGAATCGCATCTTTCGGTAAATCAATGTCTTTTTCTATTAAAACCGTTGATTGTAAGTCTTTTACAGTAAAGTTGGGCTTGAGGTTGGAAGGTTTTATTGCAGGAAATTCTTCGGCATCAAACAATACTTTTTCGAGTAATTTTCCTTTTAGGTCAGTTGCTTGGTAGCTGATGTCGGTAGTATCACTTAGCTGAATACCCGATACCGAAAACCTACCTTCGGTATCCGTCAAAGCCGTGAGGGTAGATTTGGCTTTTCCGAAATAGAAAACCATATTAGCCAGAGCAGGTTTATCGTTTTTATCGAGAACTTTGCCCGAAAGGCTCAGACCCGTTTCAGCCAAATATTTAAAATCAGGAATAGTTTTGAAGCTGGAAGCAGGCAAAAAGGCTTTTGCTTGAGCAGTTAAAACCTTTGCTTGTCGAACCGCCATTGTATCTGTCACCGAAACTGTCAGATTTTCTGGTTTTATGCCTTCAATCGTAACATTAATTTTCTCACGAGTTTGATAGCTTTTTTTATCAGTTATGACTTTAAAAGCTGATTTCGTGGCCACATTATCTGTAATATATTGTTTGGGTGAAATAATGGGGATAATTTGTTCATAGAAGCATGAATCTCCAAAATTTCGCATCCATTTGGTGTAAGCACGAAGTCGATAATTGCCCAACGAAAGTTCGGCTGGGAGTGTAAACATTCCTTTGAAGTGCAGCGAATCGACGTGGTGTTTTTGGCGGGTAATCAGTTCGTTTTTAGGGTTTATCCATTCAATATAAACCACTTTACTGATAGAGTCACTCATAGTGGCATCGGCATAGAGCATTTTGCCCGAAAACCAAAGGTTTTCGTTTGGATGATAGTATGATTTATTGGTTATAATCTGCACTTGCTCTTGTAAACGCCACAAGCCTTTTTGGGTGGTAGAGTCAAGTTCTACATTCAGTTTTTCTTTAGGGATTTCTCGTTCGATGGTTTCATTAGGTAGGTAATCGAGCGGAAGCATTTCGGCCAAACGTTTGCTGCTCATGAACCCCGAAATAATCAAATCTTTGGGATTTTGAATAACCCCACGGTCGTTGAAGTCTAAATCTTTAAGGTTTTCTATCCACGAAATCATGCGGGTATCATCACGGTAAAACTGCCCGTTGTAGTACGGACTCGCAAAGTGTAATTCGATACGTTTCGGAAATCTGATGCGGTATTCGGTGGCAATTTTTCCTTTTCTTACCAATGAATCTATCGGGTAGGCCAAAATGCTTTTACCCAATTGCCCATAAAAATTACTGGTACGATTGGCAGGATTAAACCCTACGGCATCTACAAAGCCTTCGTAGCCTTCGGCTTTAAGTTTTCGCTGAGCCAAAGCCCAAAAAAGATGACGGTCGGAGCCTTCAAAGGCCATTCGGCGGTTTTGCACCCATTTATTGGCTTCTTTTTCGCTGACCGGTTTTAGTTCCTCAAAACGAGCGTAGCCTTGATACTGAATTTCCTCGTTGGCTAAAATAAAACCTGTGAGTGTAAAGAAAATTCGGTAGCCTAATGCCAAATTTTCGAGTTCGATGGGGCGAGTGCTGGTGGCTTTTAAGACTCCTTTTGTCTCTTCAAAATCTATTTGATAACTATTTTTAAATGAGCAGGCTTTGGCCAGTGGACTTTCGCCCAGAATGGCTTTTGAAAAGCGTTGAAATTGTTTTTCCCAAGTTTTATCTCGACTGCCCGAAACTTTTACTTCACTGAGTTCTTGTTCGTTGGGGCTAATTGTGAAGTCGATTTCTTTTGTGGCATCGGTTTCACCCCTAATGGTCTGACGTGCAGGAGCATAGCCCACCATTGATACCGAAACAATGACAGTTCCAAAAGGTATTTTTGAGATAATGTATTCGCCTTTTTCGTTGGTGCTTGTCCCTTTGGTTGTATTGGCAATGAAGACATTGGCAAAAGGCACGACTTCGGCTGTTTTTGCATCACGCACTACTCCCTTGATGGTGAATGTTTGAGCCGAAATGGCAAAACTGGTGAGCGAAAAAAATAAAATTGTGAGAAGATTAGAGCGGAGAAATAGAGGCATAATGTAAGGTATATGTATTTTAGACTTGATGTTTTAAAGTAAACGAAATTATTTGAGTAAATGTATCTTGAAAGCTGGCATTAATGAAATTTATGTAGCTAAAATTGTTAATCTTAATCCAATTTTAAAGAGAATATAACGGAATGACCCCTAAAAATGATAGAAAAGCCTACGGTAACAGCTTTGCCGAAAATGTAGCAGTAACTCTGATGAATGGAAAATGTATTTGTTATTCACACCGAGAATATTGCGGTATGGGACTAATCTATGAAGATGAGGTTTTCTATTATTGTGAAGTAACCGATGGCTGTAATTTTTGGGAACAGTTGTCTTTTCCGAACAAAAAGGCATTTGTTAGTTGGCTGGCCAAACAGTCATATACCATGAGTAGGGTCGAAGAAAAAGGTATTTAGGAGTTTTATGTGAATAATCAATGCCTCACTGAAGATAGATTGAGAAATCCTGCTGAGTGGATAGAGAAAGATGAACATATTGGAGTTGGGAAATTGGATGTTAGATAATTAGTTGAGTCAAATTACTTTCTCAAGAATCAATTTGTAAAACTCTTCAGCCTTGAATATTTTATTAAATTGCTTGACAGACTCGTGCACGTGGCTACCATCGGGATGAAGGTCGAGGTCGAAAAAATCGGTATGCTCGGGCGATAAACTTTCTAAATCAAAATGACAAGTTTCGAGAATAACTTGTTGATAATGGGCATAAAGAAATTCTTCTTGAAGGTGTTTTAAAATCTGTCCGAAGGCAATAATCCATTCGGTTTTGTACCATAAAAAATTAAAAATACTACCTTTTTGAAAACTCTTATTGGATAGATAAACCACGTAAATGATTCGCTCTTCCAACGTGAGTGTAGCGAAAAAATCATCAAATTGTCTGCCTTTTTGTTTCCAAAGTTCTTCTTTTGGGCAAATGTTCTTTCGGAAAAGTTCTTTTAACTGTAACTCAGGCGTTGTGCCTTCAAAAGTAAAAGCTATTTTTTCAGAAGTAATTTTTTCTTGAAATAAGTTGAAAAATCCACGTTTGGGGTCATGCTCAAACTTTGCTACTTTTCGATTAGATTTTAATAAACGAAGAGCTAAAACTATCAATAACAATAATTTGAATATGACCCAGAAGTGTTTCAAGTTTGAGTGTTTTATGCCCCAAATTTACGATAAAATTCCTTTAATCACCTGCCCATGCACATCAGTTAATCTAAAACGCCGGCCTTGATATTTGTAGGTTAGCTGTTCATGGTCGATTCCCGTGAGGTGTAATAAAGTTGCTTGAAAATCGTGTACGTGCACAGGGTTTTTAATGATATTATAACTAAAATCATCAGTTTCGCCGTAGCTGATGCCCGATTTTACACCTGCACCCGCCATCCACATCGTAAAGCACCTTGGGTGGTGGTCTCGGCCATAATCATCTTTGGTCAATTTCCCTTGCGAATAAACAGTGCGGCCAAATTCGCCACCCCAAACCACCAAAGTATCTTCTAATAAACCTCTTCTTTTCAAATCAATAATCAGGGCGGCGGTAGCTCTATCGGTTTGCTTGAATTGGTGAGCCATGCCTTTAGGTAAGGAGCCGTGGTGGTCCCAGCCTTGGTGATAAAGCTGCACAAATCTTACGTCTTTTTCGAGTAATTTTCGAGCTAAAAGGCAATTAGCTGCATACGTTCCTTTATCTCGACTACCTTCCCCATAAAGCTCAAATACTTCATCAGGCTCTTTTGAAGTGTCCATCACTTCGGGAACGGAAGTTTGCATCCGATACGCCATTTCGTATTGAGCAATTCGGGCATCTACTTCGGGGTCGCCCCAAGTTTGGTTCTGTAATTGGTTGAGTTTGGTCAAATATTCCAACATTTCTTGGCGGTCTTTTCCATCATATCCTTCGGGATTATTAAGAAACAAAACGGGGTCTTTTCCCGAACGAAATTGTACTCCTTGATGCTCGGAAGGTAAAAAGCCATTTCCCCACAAACGAGCATAAAGCGGCTGGTCTTTCGAGGCATCTTTTGAAACCAAAACAATAAACGCAGGCAGATTTTGGTTTTCAGAACCCAGCCCGTAACTCATCCAAGAGCCAATCGAGGGACGGCCAGGAAGTTGATGTCCCGTTTGAAAAAACGTTATGGCTGGGTCATGATTGATTTGCTCGGTAAACATAGATTTTACGATGCACAAATCATCAACCACCTGTGCCGTATAAGGCAATAAATCGCTTACCCAAGTTTTACTTTTTCCGTATTGATTAAATTTATAGGCCGATGGAACGAGTGGCAAAACCGCTTGATTGGCACTCATACCCGTGAGTCGTTGCCCTTTTCGTACCGAATCGGGCAAACCTTGCCCAAACATATTGCTGAGTTTGGGTTTATAATCGAAAGTTTCAAATTGAGAAGGCCCACCACTCATAAACAAATAAACGACTCGCTTAGCTTTGGGGGCGATGCTGGGCAATGCACTCATAATTTGTTGTTCGAGCGTATTGCCTTTTGCGTTTGAACTAATCAAACTACCCAAAGCCATTGCACCCAAACCAGAGGCGGTGCGGAGCAAAAAATCACGTCTATCCAATTTTCGATTTAAAGCCGAAAACTCAGGTGAATGAAGTTTGAAAGTATCGTCGTGATGTGCCATTTTATCGTTTGGTAAGGGTTGCGTCTGAGTTTAAAATCGTACTTGCCACAACTGCATTGGCTGCTACTGCAGCAGCTTCTAAAGTTGGGTCAATTTTATAAATTCCCGTTTTTAACCAACCTTTCGTTTTATCTGGATTTTGCTTAAACTGTTCATATTCAGCTTTTTGTAGCGATAAAAGTAAGTCCAGCTCTCGTTCAGTTGGTATTTTACCGCTTAGTTTTCGGTAAATATCAATAATCGCTTTTTGAGTGTCAGCTTGTTTGGTCATATTTTCTCCCATTACTTTGGCGGCTTCAACAAAAGTTGGGTCGTTGAGCGTAACGAGGGCTTGCAAAGGCGTATTGGTCTTTTGTCGGCGAACTACGCAATAGCTGCGAGAAGGAGCATCGAATGTACCCAACGTTGGATTTGGTACCGAACGCTTAACAACCACATAAAGGCTACGTCGATAGATAGCATCGCTTGAATCTTGGATATAATGTGTGTTATTAATTTCCCAAAGCCCTTCGGGTTGGTAAGGTTTTACGCTTTTACCACCAATTTTTTTATTGATTAAACCACTTACCGCCAGAGCATTATCACGCATCATTTCGGCCGAAAGTCGATTACTTGGCCCATGCGAAAGCAAACGATTTTCGGGGTCACGCTCACGCACTTCTTTGGTGGCTTTTGAATCTTGTCGATACGTGGCCGACATCACAATTAGTTTGTTGAGTTTTTTTACGTCCCAATCGGCTTGAAAATTAAGAGCCAGCCAATCGAGTAATTCGGGGTGGCTGGGCATTTCGCCTTGATTGCCAAAATCTTCGGTAGTTTTCACAATGCCCGTTCCGAAGAAATTTTGCCAAATTCGGTTCACCGCTACTCGTGCGGTAAGCGGATTATTTTCATCAGTAAGCCACTGAGCCAAACCAAGTCGATTTTTGGGCAAATTGGCAGGAAACGCAAGAATATCTTTAGGTGTATTGGGTTTCACTTCTTCGCCCAAAGCATCGTATTGCCCTCGATGAAGCAAGTGCGTGACTTTAGGTTTAGGCATTTCTTGCATAATCATAATTTCGGCGATTTTTTCACTTGAATCAGATAAAGCCGTTCGGAGTTTTTGCAATTCTTTTTGTGCGGATAAAACGCTTGTATTGACAGCCGAAAGATAGTATTCTTTCAAAATTACTTTTTCTTGAGCATTTAATTCGCTCGCTGATTTATTAGCAATACTGTTCCAATCGGCCTTTTTTGCTAAGATTTTTACTTCAAATGGAGTCAATGAACGATTATAAACTACGGCATCGTCAACCTTTCCACCTTTAAAACCTAAGCCACGCCACCAGCCGCCAATTTGCAAAGCTGGCTCTGATTTTGAGAAAAAAATAATGTCTTTGTACAGTTGGTCAATGACGGTTTCCATCGCCATTTCTTCACCATCGAGATATAATTTAAAGCCATTTGCCTTGGCCGAACCATCATAAGTCATACTCAAATGCAGCCATTTTTCACGAGGTGTATCTTTCAAACTCAATTTTGTAATGGCATTTGAAGGAGCGGTGTGAGCCATCGTAATTTCTAATTTATTATTACGTAGAAAAAGGTGGTAGCCCTTGAAATTATACAAACGCTCGGCATTACTTTTATGAAAAATCACGCCATCTTTCATATCTTTCGGAATATATACCCACATACCAACTGTAAACGCCTCCGATTTTCTAAAAACGCCTACATCTTTTAAATCGGCATAGACATCGCCATCTAAAAGCAGGACTTGACCCTTTGCGGTTTTCTCGAAAGTAGGTTTATCAAGCGTGCCTGCATCACGACGCATCACGCCCGATTGTTTGGGGTTGATGCTGTTTCGGAGTGAATCTTCAAATGTATAAAGTCCTTGCAAACCAACTTGTGGTAAAGGCTTATTGGTCAATGATTTATATTCATTGTTTTGCAGCCATTTTTCAAAATCTGTCGAAACTGAGTTTTGCGTTTCGATGACTTTTAGTTCTTGCTCGGTGATAGAGTTTTTGATAAAATTAACGACTTTTTCTTGTTCAGTAGTAGGTAAAAGTAGGGTAGGAGTGGGAAGGTCATCATTCCATGAAATCTGTCCTGCTTCTCTTACATTATTGAAAAAACTGAATAATTCGTAATAGTTTTTCTGCGAAATGGGGTCGTATTTATGGTCGTGGCATCTGGCACAACCCACCGACATTGCCAAGAAAGCATCGCCAAACGTATTGGTTCTGTCCATGACATATTCGGTCTGAAACTCTTCTTCCACAATTCCGCCTTCTAAATTTTGCGGATGATTTCGATTAAAAGCCGTGGCGATAAGCATATCTTTTGTGGGTGAAGGGAGCAAATCTCCTGCCAATTGTTGGTGGATAAAATTGCTGTAAGGCATATTATTGTTGAAAGCTCGAATTACCCAATCTCGGTAGGGCGACATATCTCGAAGGCGGTCAACGGTGTAGCCATGCGAATCGGCAAAGCGAGCTAAATCGAGCCAATCGGTGGCCATTTTTTCTCCGTAATGTGGTGAAGCAAGTAATCTATCTACTTGTTTTTCGTAGGCATTAGGGCTATTATCGCTTAAAAAAGTGTCAATTTCATCGAGGGTTGGGGGCAGTCCAGTCAAATCAAAAGATAAACGTCGCAACAAAATTTCCTTTGAAGCCTCCTTCGATGCAGATAAACCTTCTTGTTCCAGACGGCTAAAAATGAAATTATCAATTTGGTTAATGGGAGAAAAAATAAGCGTATTTTTAAGTGAAGGAATGGCTCTTTTTTGTGGTTTCACAAAAGCCCAATGAGGTTGGTAAACCGCACCATTTTCAATCCATTTAATAATAATAGCCTTTTCGTGAGCCGATAAACTCAAATGAGATTTGGGTGTAGGCATCACGTAGGTTGGGTCATTCGAGAGTATTCTATGAAAAACCTCACTTTTCTTTAAGTTTCGTGGCGAAATAGCGACTTTTCCTGGGCTTTCGGGTAGTTGTGCATAAGCTGCTTCAGGCAAATCTAAACGTAAACCTGCTTTTTGTTTGGCTTTATCTGGACCGTGGCACGCAAAGCATTTATCCGATAAAACGGGTTTTACATGAAGGTTATAATCTAAACTTGCAGGTAAATTTTTATAGGCAAGTGCCACATCTTCGGGCAATTTAGTGGAGTCGGCAAGCTGACGCCCATTCGGTTTAAATGCCCACAAGTAAATACAAGCAATGAGTAGTAGTAAGTATTTTTTCATGACGGCTTCTTGCATTTAAATCCTTATTTTTTCATTTTATTCGTATCAGGCTTTGAAAACTGAAATTCTCCCGTTTCGATTTGCAATTTTGGTGATGCCTTTTTCAGTTGTTCGATTCCCGTTTTACTCACTTTGGTTTGCCACAAATAAATTACTTTTAGTTTGGGGTATTTTGCCAAAACTTGTAGTCCGCTATCGGTAATTTTTGTGCCATATAAATTAAGTTGTTCGAGATTGGGTAATGTTTTTAAATGCTCTAAAGAAGCATCTGTAATAGCGGTGTTTTCAAGATTTAACTTGGTCAGGTTTTTAAGGGTAGTGATTTTTTTAATGGCTTCATCATCAACTGGCTGATTACTTAATCGTAGGCTAACGAGTTGATTATTAATACTTTCTAAATCGTTTAATAAATAAGACTGGTAGTTTCTGACATTCACAAAATTGGCTGAAATGTGATTTGAACCGTTGCCTAAATAAGCAATTTTGATGTTTTGTTGTTTTAGCTTATCAAGTACAACAGGACTAATCGCTTCTACATTACTCGCCATTATTTTTGAATCTTCTTTTTTAATGACAGGCATATCTGCAATTATTTCAGGTGAATTCGGTGTGTCTTGAATAAGGGTTTGGTCCAAAGGTTTCTCACTGACAATAGTCTCAACTTCTTCTACAAAAGAAGCCCCTTTTTTTATCCAAGCATAAATGACAGAAATCTCATTTCGGGTAAGTTGTGGTTTACCTTTTGGTGGCATGTGTTTATCATCATCTTCGGGTAAAATTAGGTGTGTAAATAAGATACTCTTGTTTGGGTTCCCAACGCTAACAATACGTCCATTTTTACCCCCTTTTTTTATAAAATCTTCCGAATCTAAGCGTAGTCCACCTTTCTTTTTACTGGCAGAGTGGCAGTTATAGCATTTAGTTTTCAGAATTGGAATAACCGTATCTCGATATACAAACGATTTTCTTACGGTTGCATGATTGGTATTTTTTGTGGTGTCAATATTATCAAAAGAAGCTACTTTTGTGGAGTCTATTGGAGCGGAAGTTTGGTTTTGAGAAGTAAATAGATAATCCTCCCCGTGCGTGAGGTTTCCACCGAAATGCCCCGCTATTGCCAAACAAATGATAGTTGCGGTCGCTAAAATCCAGCGATGATTTTTGAGGAAATAGGCTAAAATTCCAAGAATGGCGGTGCTTATGCCTGTCCATTGATGTTTGAAAATAGCTTCGGTTTCATAATCGCCAGATTGGGCTAAAAACCAACCTGCGATACAGGCCATCATAGAAGAAATCGTTCCGAGAAGCAGTGCTAAATCAATGGCAGTATTCATGTCGATTTTTCGCAATTGCTGCAAAATTATCATTACATAGCCAAAAATCAGAATGCCGATAGGCAAATGCACAATGAGTGGATGTAAATGTCCGATTAATTCTGGTTGAAACATTGTTGTTTTTGTACAAATATTTTCTCAAAATTAATCAAATTTACTTCTTGGAAAAGAAAGTTACGAGATTAGATTTTCTGTAGATAAAATTGGATGGAAGGTGTTTTTAGAAGTCAGGTTTTTATGCCTGACTTCTAAACTTTTATAATTTCCCTTTCAAAAAATCAGCTGTATAATTTCCTTCGAGTTTGGTCATTGCTTCTGGCGTTCCTTCAAATGTCAGATAGCCGCCTTTTTCACCACCTTCGGGGCCTAAATCAATAATCCAGTCGGCTGATTTTATGACTTCCATATTATGCTCAATAATAATCACGGTATCGCCTTGGTCAACTAAAGCATTGATAGCTTTCAAAAGTTTCTTAATATCATGGAAGTGCAAACCTGTAGTTGGTTCGTCAAAAACGAAGAGGGTTTTACCTTTATCAGTATTGCCTTTACTCAAGAAAAACGCCAGTTTTACACGTTGTGCTTCTCCACCCGAAAGTGTACTTGACGATTGCCCCAAACCAATATAACCCAAACCAACATCTTTAAGTGGACGAAGTTTATCGGCCAATTTTGGTTCACTTACGCTGAAAAACTCAATGGCTTCGTCAACCGTCATTGCCAAAATATCGGCAATATCTTTTTCATTATATTTTACTTCCAGAATTTCTTGTTTGAAACGTTTTCCGCCACAACTTTCGCATTTTAAGCGTACATCGGCCATGAATTGCATTTCGATGGTCTGCTCTCCTTCACCTTGGCAAGCCTCACAACGCCCACCATCCACATTGAATGAGAAGAAAGCGGGCTTGTAATCTCGTGCTTTAGAAAGTTGTTGTTCTGCCATCATTTGGCGAATGTAATCATAAGCCTTGATGTACGTAACAGGGTTTGAACGAGATGATTTTCCAATTGGATTTTGGTCAATCATTTCAACCTGCGTGATGCGGTCGAGCGAACCCACCAAACCTGTATATTTGCCTGCTTCTTCGCTGTATTCACCTTTTAGACGAGCAATGGCAGGAAATAAAATTTTACGAACCAACGTCGATTTTCCCGAACCACTCACGCCCGTAACGACTGTCAATACGCCCAACGGAAACTTTACATCCACTTCTTTGAGGTTATTTTCTCTTGCACCTTTTAGTTCAATAAAATCCGTTGGTTTTCGGCGTTGGATAGGTACAGGCATCTGGTCAATTCCTGTAAGAAAATTAATGGTGTGGGAAGTACTATTTTCGCTCGACTTTTTATTAATCTCCGTCCAACTTCCTTGAAAAATCAACTCACCGCCAAGTCTTCCTGCATTAGGGCCGATGTCAATAATTTGGTCGGCGGCACGCATGACTTCTTCTTCATGTTCTACGACAACTACCGTATTTCCCATATCTCGTAGCGATTCCAAGACGCTTACCAAACGTTGGGTGTCTCGTGGGTGTAAGCCAATGCTTGGTTCGTCAAGAATATACATCGAACCCACCAACGAGCTACCGAGTGAAGTAGCTAACTTGATACGCTGAAATTCACCGCCTGAAAGGGTAGAGGCTAAACGGTTGAGGGTTAAGTATCCCAACCCAACTCGCTCCATAAATTCCAGTCGGCTATTTATTTCTATCAAAATTCTTTTAGAAACCGCTTTCTGATAATCGGGTAGGTCTAAATTCTTGAAAAAAGCAGCTAAATCTGAAATCGGCATCAAGACTAAATCAACAATTGATGCACCGCCAATTTTCACATAACCCGCATCTTTTCGTAGGCGTGAACCTCGACAATCGGGGCAATCAGTGCGGCCACGATAGCGAGAAAGCATCACACGGTATTGAACTTTATGCACCTGACTTTCGATGTCGGCAAAGAAAGCGTCAAGTCCTTGAAAATATTCATTACCCGTCCAAAGTAGTTGTTGTTGTTCGGGTGTTAGGTCTTTATAGGAGCGGTGAATTGGGAAGTCGAAACGAATGCCGTTTCTTAGCAAAGGAGCTACCCACTCGCTCATGCGTTCGCTTCGCCACGGAGCAATCGCTCCTTCAAAAACTGAAAGGTTTTTATCAGGGATTACCAATTCGGGGTCAATTCCCAACACTTTTCCAAAACCTTCGCAGCGTTTACAAGCTCCATAAGGATTATTGAACGTAAAGAGATTAACGCTTGGCTCTTCAAAAGCTATTCGGTCGAGTTCAAATTTATCTGAGAATGTACTACGAATAGTTTGGCGTTCGCCAGTGTCAGCATTCGTCGTGATAACATCTACGATACACTCACCTTCTCCTTCAAAAAACGAAGTTTGTACTGAGTCAGAGAAACGAAATTGCGTATCTTCATCGTCGTGCTTAACGACGTTTCGGTCAATCAGAATTTCTAAATCTTGTTCGGCAGAAAGCTTGGTTTTTGCTTCTTGCAGTTCTTCTATTTGCTTTATTTCGCCATCAACTACAATACGAGTATAGCCTTTTTGTAGCAAAAGTTCTAATTCTTTTTCTATTTTTCGGCCTTCCTTTACTTTCAAAGGCGTTAGCACCATTACTCTTGTACCTTCTTCGTGCGAAAGAATAAAATTCACGACATCGGTTACGGTATCTTTACGTACTTCTTGTCCCGAAATAGGCGAGTAGGTCATACCCGCACGAGCAAAAAGAAGTTTTAAGTAATCATAGATTTCGGTGGTTGTACCGACTGTTGAGCGAGGATTTTTGGTGGCAACTTTTTGTTCTATGGCAATCGCTGGTGAAACCCCTTTGATATAATCGACTTCGGGTTTTTCCATTCGACCCAAAAACTGACGAGCATACGAACTCAAACTTTCGACGTACATACGCTGCCCTTCGGCAAAGAGTGTATCGAAAGCCAACGACGATTTACCACTTCCCGAAAGCCCCGTGACTACCACGAGCTTATTGCGGGGAATTGCCACATCAATATTTTTAAGATTATTTACTTTTGCTCCCTTGATGATGATGTATTGCTTCGGGTCAAGAGATTCGACGTCGGTATGGTGCGTGTTTTGGGTATTATTCATTCAATTATTAAAGAATAGCTCGAACTAATTTAACCAATTTTTGGAGCATATAGTTTCGTTATTTCTGGATTATTAAGCGAGATGTCTCTTCATAACCATCTCCTTTTATTTTAATTATATAAGAACCCCTTTCTAAGTTTTTTAGGTCTATTTCCCTTCGTTCTGAGCTATCCACTGCATTAAATCTTAAAACTTGTTTCCCGATGGGATTATAAATGGTTACTTCTAAATTTTTGACATCTTCTGGAGTATCTACGTAAATAAGATTATTAGCTGGATTGGGGTAAATGGAAACTATATGATTAGATGCTTGAAAAATAACAATGTTGGAAGGTGGAGATGAACATCCAATTTGTTGATTGTCAGGTGTTTTATACGTACGAATTGTTGAAACCTGATACTTCCCATCTTGAGATGTTTTTAAACTTCGAGTGGTAGTTTTGGTTAATAAAATACTGTCTTTTTTCCATTCAAACTGGTCGTTTATATCGAAATCTGTACCCAAAACATTTAGCGTAAAAAGTCCTATTTGTGCTAACACGGGTTGTTTAGGAATAGGGTTAATGCTTAATTTTCCGATAGTTGATACAGGCGAAACACATCCAAAATTATTGGTAACCTTGACCGATAATTCATAATTCCCAACAGTGTCTATAGAAATACTTTTGGAATTGGCATTATTACTCCAAAGTATTTTGTCGTTGGAGTCAACTGTGAGGGTAATCTTTGTTCCAAAACAACTATTATTGGCTGGCGAAACCGCAACTTTAGGCTGTATAGGAGTCGGATTTGCTTTTACGGTGACTTTTTCCGAAGCCTCTGAAACACAGCCAAAATCATTTTTTGCTTTTACCGTAAAGTCGCCAGAATTTCCAGTAGATATTTTCTGTGTTGTTTCTCCCGAACTCCAAATATAAGATTTGACGCCAGTTATGTTGGCCGTAAGTTCGATTTTAGCAGAACCATCCGAACAAAATTCCAGATTCTTATCAGCCGTAATAACTGGTTTGGTAGAAGGGTAAATCAAATTGGTATTGATGTTCGGAACAAGCAATTTATTGCCTTTAAGGTCTTTTATGGCCACCGTAAATATTCCTTTATCAACGGTAATTTGGTTTGTTTTGACATTATTCGACCATTCGTAGCTTTTTAACCCTTCGGGAAATTTGATGTTTACTCGATTGTTGGCGTCGCAATTAATTTCAGGTTCAAGAATTGGTTTTGCCAAAATTGGTTTTGAGTTTTTGAAGAAATTATCGTCCAGCGATTTATCCCAGTTTTCGGCCAAAAGCGAAATACCCATATTACCAGGAACATTTCTGAAATGTACGTCATCCAGTCTCGGAATTTGCAGATTATCTGTAAATGGTCCCGCAAAAACATTATTTCCCACTTTATTGATGATTTGGTTTTGTCCACCAATAACTTGAGCATTTGATGGAGCTAAATAAGTAACCGAAGTGCGTGCCACCATCCAAGTAAGGTTTTCGTCAAAATCATTTCTCGAAATATCGATTACCCGTTGAAGATTCGTAGCATAAGCATCGGTCGAAAGTCTATTGGGTGAATTATCGGTTTCGCCTTGAATCCAAAGTAGCGACCGAACACCCATTAAAGCACCATAATATTGTAGCGTATTTTTAAGGTTGATATAAGGCAAACCATTCGGCAATTGGAAACGACCACCAATATCTAATACAAAGTTAAACGTTGGTTTTCCCTCCGCACTTTCTCGCCAATTGATAACCGAAACCAATAGAAGCCCTTCATTAAAAAACGCTACTGGAACGTTCAATCGTTTTACGAGTCTGTCGCCCAACTCGCCGTAGCACCAAGGGCCATCTCCCTGTGGAGCTATGTTCACGTTTTCGCTTAATTGTACAAAATCAAGATTTTCGGGCAGTGGGTCTAACACATTGCTATTCTGAAAATTAATGGCATTTACTCTATCATCAGTCGCTCCTTTGGCCCCATAGTTAGGTATTCCTTGTGCGTTTGATTGCCCCAGAGCGATAAAAACTTCACCAATTCCTACTTTTTCGATACTTATGGTCTTGACTGTACTATTGTTTCTGATGGCTCTCACATCAAGCTTATACCAGCCGCCTTGTCCTCGTATTTTTCCTGCAAAATATCCAGCTTTCGGTTTATCTTGTACTACGGCCCAGTCTGTTTCTATGCCTTGTCCTGCTATAATTGGGGTAAGTTTCGCTTCAATTTTATCAATTTCTTCTGAATAACTTCCGACGATATTTACAAAGCCAATGTTATCGTTGTTTCGCTGAAAAACAATGCGATTGGTAGGAAAACTAACACTTATTTGAGCCAAGACATCAACGCCGAATACTGTAAAAAACAGCATAAACAATATTTTTCTGTCGAATTTAATCAAAGATTTGTGGGGCATTGAAAGAGGAAAGTAGAATGTGAATAATGGCAATTTAAAGCAAAAATAATTCTTTTATAAAATAAACAATCAATCCAGTGCTAATTTTAGTAAATTAAATGGTAGAATCTGGCCTCGAAAAATTGTACTTTTGCAAAAACTTAAACCTCCCAAACGTAAATTGGAAACATCTTTCGCCGTTATATTTGATATGGATGGTGTCATTTGCGACACAAACCCTTATCATTCACTCGCTTGGAAAGCCTATCTTGACAAACACGGAATTGCGTCAAGCGAAGAAGAATTTATTGCTCACATGTACGGAAAAAGCAATAGCTATATTCTGAAATATTTTTTCAAGAGAGAAATTGTGGGCGAAGAGTTCGACCGCATGGAATTTGAAAAAGAAGCTCTTTTTCGTGAAATCTACGAGGCACACGTAAAGCCAATTTCTGGTTTAATCGAATTTATCGAAGACCTAAAAGCCAATGGCGTTCAAACGGGCATCGCAACTTCTGCTCCTTATCTAAACATGGAAATGATTTTGAGCAAGCTACCCTTACGTGATAAGATGCAATCGTTGCTCGCCAGCGAAGACGTAAGTACACACAAGCCCAACCCCGAAGTGTATTTGAAATCGGCTTCAAACTTAGATATTTCGCCCGAAAGATGCGTAGTTTTTGAGGATTCGTTCTCAGGTGTTACCGCAGGCAAAGCTGCAGGTGCAAAAGTAGTGGGTGTACTTTCTACTTACAAAAAAGAAGAACTACCTGTTTGTGACGCATACATCGTTAATTACGAAGGGCTTACCTATCAGAAAATCAAAGAGTTGATTGAGGCATGAAAATCGAACATATCGCAATTTGGGTAAAAGACCTTGAACAAATGAAGGCTTTCTACGAGAAATATTTCGGTGGAAAGTCTAACGAAATATACCGAAATGAAAAGAAAGGCTTTGAATCTTATTTTATTTCGTTTGATTCGGGGGCAAGGCTCGAACTCATGCAAATGCCCCAAATTCCTGACTCAAAAAATGATGTTTACGAACAATTTATGGGTTTAATTCATTTCGCTATTTCGGTTGGAAGTAAAGAATTGGTTGATGACTTAACTAAACTATTAGAAAAAGATGGCCTTGAAATCATAGGTCAACCAAGATGGACGGGCGACGGCTATTATGAATCAGTTGTACTTGACCCCGAACAAAATCGTATAGAAATTACAATATAATGCTTACTCATTTACGTACTTTTTTTACTCATCGACAGGGCTTAGCCATTGGTATGGTCTTTATTTCGGTGGGATTTTTATTTGGCAACTGGGCAACTTTAATTCCCTTCATCAAACAAAAATTTGATTTAAACGATGCTCAATTAGGCTTACTACTGCTCAGTTTTCCTATCGGAGCAACAGTCATGAATCCGTTCTCGACCTTTTTCATCAATCGTTTCGGAATGCTTAATACAACCATTTTTGGATTGATTTTATTGGCTACCACATTTGTTAGTCCAGTGGGTGTAAGTTGGCTACCTCTTACTTCTTTTAGCTTAATAATTGTAGGGATGTGTCTTTCGGTTACGAATGTGGCCATGAATACCTGCGTAACGAGCCTTGAGCATCAATATAGTATCAATATCATGTCAACTTGCCACGGAATGTTCAGTGCAGGGTTGATGTTTGGCTCAATTGCCGCCAGTATTTTGCGTGGAATGAAAATTGAACCAGTTTTGCAGATGACGGCCATTGCTGCCTTAATTACTGCGATGGTTTTGCTACTCCGACCAACAATTTTAGGTATTCACGAAGAGAAAATCACCGAAGATGAAAGTAGTCAAGGTGTGTCTTCTGGGGCAAAATTTATTCTTCCAAAAGGAGCATTATTAGTAATGATTCTGATAAGTCTCTGTACTAATGTAACCGAAGGTACAATGGCTGACTGGACGGCCGTTTATATGCGAGACATCGTTCGGACCGACGATTATTTCATCGGTTGGGGATTGGCTGGTTATTCAATGTTTATGTCGTTGGGGCGTTTTGTGGGCGACGCCCTCATTCCTCGTTTTGGTGGTAATGCTGTACTTCGCACGGGCGGAATGATTGCTGCCTTGGGTATTGCTTTGGCAATAGCTTTTCCTTATACAATTACGGCAATTTTGGGCTTTATGCTCGTAGGGGCTGGCGTATCTTGCGGTGCTCCTATATTATATGGTAGTGCGGCTCGTGTGCCAGGCATGGCCAAAGGTGCAGGTTTGGCAACCATGAATACTTTCAGTATGGGAGGCTTTTTAGCTGGGCCAGTCTTGATTGGCTTCATTTCCAAAAGTGTCAATCTTTCTTTTGCTTTTTCGATAGTGGCTGTTTTGGCAATTGTTTGGGCTTTTTTGGTGAATCGAGTAAAGTTATATTGAGAAAAATTTTCTCAATATGCTTTTCTAAACAGCCACAAGCTGCGTGAATGTTTTTTACTTACCATTAAATAAAAAACATTTCTTGGAAATACTATCACTTAGCAAAATTATAGCCAAATACTTGTGTATGGAACGATATTTGCTTAGTTTTATCGCAGAAAGTACTGGAAAAATCTTTAAGAAGTACCCAATAAACCCTTAGTAATACGTTGTTGACCATTAAATAAAATTTAGGAAGAATGTTTTTCCTTCTTAAAACAAGTATTTACCTTTATAACAGGAAAACAAGAAATACATGAAAAAAATTATCTACTCACTTGGCGTATGCTTATTGGCTGGCCATGTAAATGCACAGTTTATCAATAGCACAGACTTCTACGTAAGCGAGGGGGCAGTTGTTAGCTTCAATACTGATGTGGTAAATGAGGGTAAAATTACCAATAACGGTAAAGTTCACTTCCAAAAAAACTTAGAAAACCTTAGTACTGTTCAATCAACAGGTATAGCGGTTTTTGATGGTAACGGAACTCAACTCATCAAAAGCAAAAACGAGCTTTCATTCAGCCAATTAATGCTGGATAATGATGTCAAACTCGAAACTCCAGTTCGCGTAAACGAATCAGTTTCATTTCGTCGTGGTATAATTGAATCTTCGTTAACAAACCCATTAGTATTTTCGGCAAATGCAAAGCATAGCGGTGCTTCTGACTTCTCACACGTAAGAGGTGTAGTGAAAAAAGAAGGTAACGAAGCGTTTGAATTTCCTTTGGGCGATGGCACAAATTTCCGTTCTTTCAACGTAGCTCGTAGCTCAGAAAGCCAAACACTTTTAGCATCATATTTATACAAAAGCCCATTGAATATTTCTGGTCAAGTTTCTGAAAAAGTTGAGACAATCAACGAAAACGAATATTGGACTTTGAAATCAGAATCAGTAAAAGCTTCTGCTCAAGTGGCTATAAATGGTCAATCTGGTTTGGAAGAAGTAGCTTATTTGAAAAGAGGTACTTGGGATGTTTTGGAAGATTCAAGACTTTCAGCTTCTACTGATTTATCAAGCGGAACTTTGTTTACACTCGCAAAAAGTCGTAGTATCAAAGCTGATATTGGTGTTTACCCTAACCCAACTGAAGGAGAATATTTCTTAAAATTGGGTGGAATGAACGAAAACGAGCAAATCACGGTAGATGTAACAAACCAAGATGGTTCAACAGTTATGCACAAAGAGGGTATGGTAAAAGATTTACGCAAAGCGTATCAATTACCTACGGGTCTTCCCGCTACCGAACTCACAGTTCGTGTACAAAGAGTTGAGAACAAACCATTGACTCAAAAAATGATTTTGAAAAAATAACCATTTGTCGATTTAAGGTTTTGTCATAAAAATATTTAAAGGTTGCTTGCTAAACAGTAGGCAACCTTTATTTTTGTCTTTACAGTAATCATTGTATCAAACTATCCTATCTCACTAACTTTTATTTATGACGTTATCGAAAGGGAAAATAATAATTGCAGAACCGTTTTTAGGAGATAAAAACTTCGAGCGAAGTGTGGTGCTGCTTTGTGAATATAATGAACAAGGAGCTTTTGGCTTGGTACTCAATCAATTGACAAATTTGAGACTCGACGATGTAATGGAAAATGTTTATGGTGAGCTTCCACTATACTTAGGAGGGCCAGTCGAGCAGAATACACTTCATTTCATACATCGCATGGGTAGTGAAATAGAAGGTGCGGTTGATATTGGGAATGGGGTTTTCTGGTCAGGTGATTTTGAGCAGGTAAAAACCTTGATAAATATTGGAAAAATTACCGAAAACGATATTCGACTTTTCATTGGTTATTCGGGTTGGTCGGGCGGACAGTTGGAAGGTGAACTAAAACAAAATTCTTGGATTATTTCAGACACCGATGCCAGCTTGATTTTTGAAACCCCAAGTAAGAATTTTTGGCGAGAAGTATTGAAACGTATGGGTGGGCAATATAAAGTTTTATCAAATTACCCAACCGACCCACGACTAAACTAATCAGAGCGTATAATTTTATAGTATTTATACGCTCTGATGAATGATTTTAGTTTACTTTACCTTTTCCATAAATAATTTCGCCTGATTTTTGGCCTGTATGCTTACCGTTTTCAAGAACTGCTACACCATTAACCAGCACGGCATCAATACCTTCTGAGTAGGCGTGGGGTTTTTCAAAAGTAGCTTTATCCGTAATTTTATTTTCATCAAAAACCACGATATCGGCCGCATAGCCCGTACGAATCAAGCCACGATTATCAATTCTAAATCGTTGGGCAGGGAGCGAAGTCATTCGACGAATGGCATCTTCAAGGCGTAGTACATTTTTTTCTCGTACATATACACCCAACACACGGGCATTGGAGCCATATCCACGTGGGTGTGGAACATTTCGATTAAACTGAATTACGCCTGCATCAGAAGCAATCATCGTAAAAGGATACTGTAAAATTCGTGCTACATCTTCTTCGCTCATTTTATGAAAAATCATTTGAGCTCCACCCTTATCAACCATATCCATGATGAGGTCGGCCTCGGTTTCCATGTTCGATTTTCGGCCCAAAAGCTTATTTATTTCTGTAATGTTTTTGCCATTGAGTGCAGAGTCTGCTTTATAACGAGCCACAAAAGCATAATCGAAGTTTTTGCGATTATCAGCTTTCAAACTTTTGAGCATCTCTTGTCGAATTTTTTTGCGAGTGTCGGGGTCAGTCAATCTAATATGTACCAACGAATCGCCATCGGCCAATGCCCACGACGGAAGCATTGTGCCCATGTTGGTGCTACTTGCCGTGTACGGATATTGGTCAATATTTACGTCAATTCCTTCTAAACGAGCTTTTTCTACCAAATCGAGGGTTACGTTGCTTTGTCCCCAAAGAGGTTTACTCGAAATCTTAAAATGTGAAATCTCGACAGGAATATGTGCTTCTCGACCAATATTGATTGCCTCGTTGATGGCATCTTTGACTTTTGATGCTTCATCTCTGATGTGCGAAGCATAAATTCCACCATAAGAAGAAGCAACTTTGGCCAGCCCGACAACTTCGGGAGTTTTAGAGTAAGTACCTGGAATATAAATCAAGCCTGTTGCTAAGCCAACGGCTCCGTCTTTCATGGCTTGCTCCACGAGTGCTTCCATCTGAGTTTGTTCTTTGGCGGTTGGGTCACGAAATACATTTTTCATGACATATCTACGCACCGAATTATGGCCAATCAACGAGCCAAGATTTACGCTTAGTTTTATCTGTTTAAGTTCGTCGAAAAATTTGGCTAAGTTTACTTCAGAGCCACCACAATTGCCAGTAATGATACTCGTCACGCCATCATAAATGAAATTATCGGCGGTGGGAAGCTTCTGAATAGCATCTTCAACGTGCGTATGCACATCAATAAAACCAGGACAAACGATTTGGTTTTTAGCATCAATAATTTTGGTGGCATCGCTTGCTTGTATGAAGCCAATAAAGGCAATTTGACCGTTTTTGATGCCAACATCGGCTGAAAACCACGGATTTCCCGACCCATCAATGATACGCCCATTTTTTATGACTGTATCGTATTTTTGAGCAAATAGATTAAAGGAAACAGTGAAAGAAAAAAATAAAAAAAACAAGTGTTTTTTGCTGAGGTGTTTGTTGAAGTATTTCATGTGTTTAGGTAGTTTTTGAATCTTACTAAGATACGAACTTATTATGTGAAATGAAATATTTATCTTCAAAACCCAGTTTTTGGCTGCGATTTAAGCTATTTTTGCAGGTATTTAGACAAAAGATATTAGATAATAGACAAAAGAAGAATGTTTTTATCATATCTCACGTCTATTGTCTCACGTTTTATTTTACCATAATCAATGCAATCAAAAACGGCAGGCTTCTTTAATCGTCAGACTTTATTCCTTGTTTTTTTCGGGTTAATCTACTTTTCGTTATCGCTTCCAGCTGGTTATGCGGGTTTTACCATTGATGCCTCGTGGCATGAGTCGCTCGTGATGGCCATTGATAAAGGCTTCGTTTTTGGCCGTGATTTTATTTTTAATTATGGGCCATTGGGTTATCTCAATACGGGGCTTCTTCCTAAAAGTGTGCCTGTTTGGGTATTGGTTGCGGCCGAAGTTTTTACGTTGCTCAATTACTTAATTATCATCAAATTTTGCTTTCAAAAAGCAGGTAAAAATTGGTGGATAGTAGCCGTTTCGTCGTTGGTTATTTTTATGCCGTGGGGCTTTATTTCCGATACCTCATTTACGTTTTTTTACTTCTTTTTGTTTTGGTTGCTCTATGCACTTCGCACGCGTAATTCGGCGGCTTTGTTGTTGGCGGTTCTGATTTCGGTCTTGATTTTCTATATAAAAGTCAATCTAAGTATTATAGTTTACGGCCTTTTCGGGGCTTCGCTCATCTATTTTGGGTTGATTAAGGCCTTTACATTTCGCACAATTCTGATTGTTTGGGTGGCTCAAATCTTACTGACTTATGCACTTTCGTTTAT
Organism: Cytophagaceae bacterium; assembly: GCA_027488335.1. Classification (GTDB taxonomy): domain Bacteria; phylum Bacteroidota; class Bacteroidia; order Cytophagales; family Spirosomataceae; genus Emticicia. Next base: position 38,385 of record JAIYBU010000239.1, on the reverse strand, counting down.
TTTGCACGTAGATATTCCAGCGTATCTCGAAGCCAGCCTAAAAATTATTGATGCCTACCAAGATGCAATGGCCGCTATGCTTTTAAGCACCAAAGAATTGCTATCGTTGTTGTTGTTCGAGGCGTTGATTGCGGTGGTAGTTTTGGCCTTTATTTTTAAGTCGTTTCGCTCAATTTTTCAGAAAAACCTTGAGGGTGTTTATTTATATTTACTCATTGCACTTGCGTGGTTTTTGGGCTTCAAACAAGCTCATACGGCTGTTGGGGCGTTCAATGTTTTTGGATTTTTCTTATTGATGCCCCCTTTGGCTGCTCTGATTTACTTATTTACTGAAAACTCATACAAAATCTGGGCAGGGCGAATGTTCGTGGCTGTTTTATGCCTACAATTACTGGCCACCCAACTGATTCGTTTTTATATTGGTGAAAAAACACTTAAAGGATATCTACTGAGTTATCCTCCAACGAATATTTCGCAGAAAATTTCAGACAAAGGCTTTGTATCAAAAGATTTAGTCGAAATTTTAGCACAGAAAAACCCAGTAAATTATTTAAAAAGACTCGTCAGCTACGAATACGAAGATAATTTTAAAAATTCGCCTGTTCAACTTCCAAACGATTTACTGACCAAGGTCGGAAACGCCAGTATTGATATTGTTCCGCACCAAGTTTCGCATATTTATTTCAATCAACTAAATTATAATCCACGTCCAATCATCCAATCGTATCAAGCAAACAGCGATTGGTTGATGAAAAAAAACGGCGAAAAATACCTATCAAAAACCGCCCCTGCATTTGTGCTGTTTCGTACCGAAGCCTTTCGTGAACAAAACCCGTTTTGGGTCGAAACCGATTTAAGTGAAGCCCTTTTGCGAAATTATACACTAACTGATACGACCGTTATTCAACAAGATACTTTTTATCTTTTTCAGAGAAGTAAGGTATTTAAAGGTTTGACATACAATGATTTAACTACCATTAAGTTCAAACTAAACGAAGATATTCAACTGCCAAAATCAGCGAATCCGATTCGTTTTTTGGCAAAAATCAATTATAATACCAAAGGAAAATTGGCGAGGTTGTTTTTTCAGCCACCTTATTTATATTGTTTGGTAACGTACGAAAACGGCCGTCAAGAAAACTTCCGAGTGATTGATAAAATCTTGCGTGGTGGGGTATTCATCAATCAAAAAATAACCACCCAAGCCGAAGCCTGTAACTTTTTCTTGAATAAGGGTGTTGATAATCAGAGAGTTACAAAAGTTCGTTTTTGGGCAAAATATACTTCGGGCTTTGATGAAAGTTTTGAAGGAACTTTTAAAGAATTAAAAATTACCAATTAAAATAAGTCCTCCCTATCGGGTCGGACCGCCGATGCGGAGGGTTGGAAGGAGCTTATGGAAGAAATAGAAAATACATTTGAACAATTTGAGCTTAACCGCCAGTTACTCAATGCCGTGGCTGATGCTGGCTATACAATACCCACGCCAATCCAGCAGAAAACCATTCCACTGACGCTTCAAGGACACGATGTTTTGGGAATCGCTCAGACAGGAACAGGTAAAACGGCGGCGTATCTTTTGCCAATTCTGATGAAAGTAAAATATGCACAAGGCAAATTGCCAAGATGCTTGATTTTTGCACCTACACGTGAGCTGGTGATTCAGATTGACAAAGCAGTGGGTGAATTGGCAAAATATACTGATATTCGTCACGTAGCACTTTATGGTGGACTTGGCCCCAAAACTCAAATCGAAGCCATTCAGGCGGGAGTTGATATTATTGTTTCGACCCCTGGTCGATTCATGGATTTGTATTTGCGTGGCGAAATTGGCGTAAAAGACATCAAAGTGATGATTCTGGACGAAGCCGATAAGATGATGGATATGGGTTTCATGCCACAGATTCGTAGTATTTTGGAGGTGATTCCACGTAAAAGACAAAATCTGTTGTTTTCTGCTACTTTCCCCGAAAAAGTAGAGAAACTTTCCTACGAATTTCTTGAATTTCCCACTCGTATTGAAGTTTCTCCGCAAGCAACCACTGCCGAAACCGTGAAGCAACGAATGTTTGCTGTGCCTAATATGCAAACAAAAATTAATATTTTGGCCTATCTTTTCAAGACTGGCGAAATACAAAAGACCATTATTTTTACTCGTTCAAAAGATGTGGCAGATAAGGTTTTTGACGCACTCAAAGGACCAGTTATTGCCAAGGGAGATATTCGGGTGATTCACGCCAATAAAGGCCAAAATACTCGTATTAACTCAATGGATGCCTTTCGTGAGGGTGATGTGAAAGTATTGATTTCGACCGATGTAGCCGCCAGAGGGATTGATATTCAGAATGTTAGCCACGTAATAAATTTTGATGTACCGCTCATTTATGAAGATTATGTACATCGAATCGGACGAACTGGGCGAGCCAACAATATTGGCGAAGCCATTACTTTTCTGACGATTGCGGAAGAATACCACATCAAAAAAATTGAGAAAATCATTCGCATGGAAATTCCTCGTGAGTTGATTCCGCTCGATGTTGAAATCGCTCCGACACCATTCGATGAAAACCAAGCGATGCTGCTCGAAATAGATAACCAACGCAAAAAAGAAGACCCAACCTTCAAAGGTGCTTTTCACGAAAAGAAACACCCAAGACCAATCGTAAAGAAAAAGGCAGGCTCGGCTAAAAGTGGGAGTGGTTCGTCATCCAAAGGCTCATCTTCAAGTAGTAAAAAGTATGGTTTTTCAAAAAGTAATAAAGGTTCTAAGAGATAATTGCCAATGCTCGATAAATAAAATTTTATCGGGTATTATTCTTGTCATAACAATCTCGGAAATAATTCGTTTATAAAATTCAGTAAATAAAGTATTTTAAAAGAAGTGCTATTTTAGCTCAAAAAATCTTTTTAAATCCTGTTAAATTTTACAAAAAAAGCTAATAAATTTACAACAGATGTCGTTATATCTGTGATGTATCTGTCAAATATTGCTAATGAGATTTTTATTATTATCGAGTTTGTGTGTCTTGATTTCTGCCGATATAATAGCCCAACAAGCTGTTTTTCGCTCGCAGAGTGCCAATCTTAATAGCTTTTCAACACCAAGCAAAACCTTATCGAATTCCTCAAATACGAAGTCGTTTGTGCCTGCTCAGGATACTCAAACACAAGTAGTGAAGAAAAAAATGGCTCCAAAAGGTGTAAATATTCATCTTTTACCACTTTTTGGAGAGTTTGAAAAAACCGATATCCAGAAGGCGGTCGATGAAGAGTTTCTGAAAGCTTGCGATGCCAATTTCAAAACCCGAAGCGAAGCCAGCGAATTTTTTGCCACTCGTGCATGGGAATATTTGAGCGAAGGCCAAAAAGATACTGCAACGTATCGCTTCAACTTAGCTTACTTACTTGACGACGAAAATGCAGAGGCATATTGGGGGTTGGGCGTAATTGCCTACCAAAACGAAAAGTATGCACAAGCCATTGATTTGATGAATCGTGGACTTGAAATTGAAGATGATGACAACGTAACGCTCATCGTTGACCTTTCTACGGTTTATATCAAATGTTTCACGGTTGATGCAGAAAAGGAAGATTTAACAAAGGCATTTGAGTTACTCACGAAGGCACTTACGAAGCAACCAGACTCTGCTAATGCACTCATACAATTATCGTTGGCTAAACTACTTAACAACGAAATTGACGAAGCTTGGGAGCGTTTTCATCAAGGATACGAACTCGACCCCGACAATGCCAGCATTGAAATTCTCGAAGGGCTTTTAGCCAAAAAAGAAGACCCAAGAGGTGTTTTTAAGAAGAAAAATTAGGGGTTTCAGATTAATCCTTTATTTTCTTCAACCAAACAAACCCTACCGCTGAAATAACTCCAAACGCCCCCAAAATATACCAAAGAGCGTCAAAACCAAAGTGGGCAATGGTCTGAGTACCAACCAACGGTGCAGAAATCTGAGCTACTGACCAAGTCATAGAATGCAGTCCTGAATATTGTCCACGATTATGCGGTTTCGAGCGTTCGATACTGAACGCATTCATAAAGGGCATGGCAAATATTTCGGAGAATGTAGCAAATAAAATTCCAATAATCAGCCAAGCATAATTATGTGAAAATAAGAAAATTATATAATTGACAACTACCAAACTTGCTCCAAAACTTATCAAGTAAAGTTTCTCAAACTTCCCTTCAATTTTATAAATCAATATCATCTCAACTAACGCAACAATGAGTCCGTTCAGCCCTAAAATATAGCCAATTTGTATTTCTGATAATGCACAAACTTGTTTGTAGAAAACTGGCCCAATCGTGAAAAGTTGAAAAAAAGCAACGGCATACATAGTTGTAAGCAGTAGAAAAATCCAATATTTTCGGTCACGATAAGCCGAATCTTTCGGGTCTATTTCTACTTTATTTGCCTTAATATCCGCTCTTTTCTGATGAGAACTTCTCAAAAAGAAAAATACTAAAGTTGCCGCCCCAATGTTTGTCAGTCCATCAGCCCAAAACAATAAAGTATAGTCTCGTGAAGCCAAAAATCCTCCAATGGCAGGTCCAATTGACCAACCAATATTTATCGCCAAACGAATCAGAGAAACCGAACGTGTGAAAGTTTCGGGTGTACTAAAATCAGCAATCGAAGCAGTATTGGCAGGTCGGTAGGCTTCGCCAAAAGCACTTAAAAAGAAAACCAATGTGCAGATAACATAATAGTTTTGGGTTTGAGAAAGCAATAAAAACATGATTCCGCCCAATAATAAACTAAATAATTGCACAGGGAAGTAACCAATTATATCAGTTAATTTTCCACCGATAAATGTTCCGCAGATAGAACCAACACCAAATGTCACCATCACAAAACCTGCATCAGTAATACTAAACCCCAGCTTTTGAGTTAAATAAAGGGTTAAAAAGGCCACAACCATTCCGCCACTTCGATTGATGAGCATCACCAATGCCAATAACCAAACTTGCCGAGATAAACCACCAAAAGCACTACGATAAAGAGAAAGCATATTTTAATGTATAATGAACAATTGATAATGCAAAAAATCAACCTTTATTATTTCTTTATTCGAGTTGAGAAGGTTTACATTATTATCCAACAAAATTAGCTTTTTCAGCATTTGCATCAAACCAAACTATTGATTAGTTTTGTCAGATAAAGTATGCTTGCATACTATTTTCTATTCACCAGTATATTAAATCTTACAAATGGAAGCATATATTTATGATGCCGTTCGCACGCCACGTGGCCGTGGAAAATCAGACGGTTCTCTGCACGAAATCCAACCTGTTGACCTTCTCACAACCGTTTTGAAGGCAATAAAAGAACGCCACGACCTTGATACAAGTTATATTGACGATGTAATTATGGGTTGTGTTTCGCCAATCGGTGAGCAAGGGGCCGATATTGCTCGCACGGCAGTTTTGGCGGCTGGTTATGCCCAAAGTGTGGCGGGCGTACAGGTGAATCGTTTCTGTTCGTCGGGTTTGGAGGCTATCAATATGGCGGCAGCTTATGTGATGTCGGGACAAGTAGATATGTTGGTAGCAGGTGGTGTTGAGTCGATGTCGAGAGTACCGATGGGTTCGGATGGTGGAGCTTTGATGATGAATCCACAGATAATTTCTCAGCATAAAATTGTTCCACAAGGTATTTCGGCCGATTTGATTGCTACAAAATATGGGTATTCTCGCAATGACGTTGATACTTTTGCCGTAGAATCGGTGCGACGTGCCGTAACCGCACAAGCAGCAAATCGTTATAAATCAATTGTGCCTGTAAAAGATGAAATAGGCATTACGGTTCTTGACCGTGACGAGGGTATTCGTCCAGAAACAACACTCGAATCGTTGGGTAAACTCAAGCCAGCTTTCGAGATGATGGGCGGCATGGGGCTTGATGCCTTGGCTTTGTTGAAATACAACGAATTGGTAAACATCAACCACGTGCATCATGCAGGAAATTCGTCGCAGTTGACTGATGGAGCAGGGGCTTTACTAATAGGAAACAAGGCAACAGGCGATAAACTTGGTCTAAAACCTCGTGCTAAAATCAAGGCATTTGCGATTGTGGGTTCTGAGCCAACAATTATGCTCACGGGGCCAGTACCTGCCACCGAAAAGATTCTAAAAAAAGCAGGAATGAATATCGGTGATATTGATTTATTTGAAGTAAATGAAGCATTTGCGGCCGTTCCGATGTTGTTTATGGAACATTTTGGCGTTGACCATTCAAAAGTAAACGTCAATGGTGGAGCAATTGCTTTGGGACATCCGCTGGGTGCAACAGGAGCGATTTTATCAAGTACATTAATTGATGAGCTCGAACGCTCAAACAAATCTACGGGACTCGTAACGCTCTGTATTGGTGGCGGAATGGGAATCGCTACGATTTTTGAACGAGTATAAAATAGGCCTGCACCGAAGGTCTTACCAATAAAACAAAATGCCTTGATAAGTGATTTTCAAGGCATTTTGCTTTACGAAACTTTTATCCCTTCTTCATCAAGATATTTGCCGATATTGATGTTTATTCCGTCGAAAAGTTCGATGTCTTTATCCCAACTTCGTATGTACCAATCCTCATTAGGTTGAGCAATAATCACTTTTTGAGAAGCTGTAATTACCCAAAAAACTTTTTCTGTGCCAAATTCAAAGAGTTTTTCAATTTTTCGAGTTAAATAATCCATAGAATTAGTTTCACTCAAATCGGCATTTGTATCAACTTCGATGGCATATTTTGGTGGAACGTTTGAATACTTTGTGGTTATTCTGTCGGCAGTTAAAACGGTTTTATCGTAAATTAAAATGTCACAAGTGAGAATATTGTTGAAGTCTATTTGTAAACTTGGATGGTTTGAATGAATTCGATACTCCAATTTTCTGGAAAGAGAATATAGAGTCTCTAAAATATAAGTAGTGATTGTTGACTGTAATCCCGTACAGCCCCAAATTTCTTCATCATTTTTAGCTTTCTTGTAACCCTTAAAATAAATTGTCTTCCCATCTATAATTTCATAGACGAACTTTTCGAGAATTTTTGAATACTTTTCTTTAATCGTCATATCAATAATTGTATTTCTGTGACTAAATTATAAAAAAAGCATGGTTTTTCTTTGATTTTCAGGTCATTTTTCGGAGAACAGGATGTTCGCTCCACAAATACTTATTATAAGAAAAGTTTTATTCCTATTTTTGCAGTTCAATTCAAGAATAAAAGAGAATTATGCAAATCAAGGAATTACTGAAGCAATCGCCAAGCGAACAAGAAGTGACCGTGAAAGGTTGGGTACGTACCAAACGTGGGCAAGCAGCCGTAACTTTTATTGCCATTAATGATGGCTCAACGATACATAATATTCAGGCAGTTGCCGAAGGTGGACTCATAGATGAAGAAATATTGAAATTAGTTTCGACGGGTGCGTGCGTGGCCGTAACGGGAAAATTAATTGCTTCGATGGGTTCAGGACAAGCAGTAGAGGTAAAAGCCGAGAAAATTGTGGTCTATGGTACTGCTGACGAGACATTCCCGATGCAACCAAAGAAACACTCAATGGAGTTTTTGCGTGAAAAAGCTCACTTACGTTTCCGTACAAATACTTTTGGAGCAATTTTCCGCATTCGTCATGCGTTGGCTTATGCGGTGCATAAATATTATAACGACAACGGTTTTTTCTATCTTCATACGCCAATCATCACGGCTTCTGACGCCGAAGGTGCAGGAGAAATGTTTCATGTGACGAACTTCGACATGGAAAAACCTCCAAGAGCCGAAGACGGAAGCATTGATTACAGCCAAGATTTCTTCGGTCGCCAAACAAGTTTGACCGTTTCGGGACAACTCGAAGGCGAATTAGGTGCATTAGCTTTATCGAAAATTTATACGTTTGGGCCAACTTTCCGTGCGGAAAACTCAAATACGACCCGTCACTTGGCGGAGTTTTGGATGATTGAGCCAGAAGTTGCTTTCTACGAATTGGAAGATAACATGGCGTTGGCCGAAGATTTCGTGCAGACAGTTATCAAATATGCTCTCGAAAATTGTGCGGAAGATTTAGCTTTCTTGGAAAAACGCCTTTTGGAAGAAGAGAAAAGCAAGCCTCAAAATGAGCGTAGCGAATTGAGTTTGTTGGAAAAATTGAAGTTTGTGGTTGATAATAAATTTGAGCGTTTGACATACACCGAAGCGATTGAAATTTTGCTTCGCTCAAAACCTCATAAAGAGAAAAAATTCCAATATCCTGTTCAATGGGGTATTGATTTACAATCAGAACACGAGCGTTATTTGGTAGAAAAACACTTCAAAAAACCAGTGATTTTGACCAATTATCCGAAAGACATCAAGGCTTTCTATATGAAACAAGATGAAGATGGAAAGACTGTTCGTGCAATGGACGTACTTTTCCCAGGAATTGGTGAAATCATCGGTGGTTCGCAACGTGAAGATGATTACGAGAAATTATTAGCTCGCACGAAAGAAGTAGGTATCGACCCAGAAAACATTTGGTGGTATCTCGAAACTCGTAAATTTGGTTCGGCTCCGCACTCAGGTTTCGGTCTTGGTTTTGAGCGTTTGGTATTGTTCGTAACGGGCATGACCAACATCCGTGATGTGATTCCTTTTCCTCGCACGCCTAAGAGTGCAGAGTTTTGATTTTCAGGCATGAAGTTTGAAGTTTTTATAACAAAAACGTGGCATATCTCCAAGATGTGCCACGTTTAGCTTTTCTGAATATGACCCCAAAATTGCTAAAATGCTCATAACCATACTCATATTTCTTGCGATTATTTTTGCCAATGTAGTCGTTGCGGTGTATGTCGAACGTAAGGTTTCGGCTTTTATTCAGGACCGTACTGGCCCAATGGAGGTTGGTAAATGGGGGCTTTTTCAGCTAATTGCCGACCTTTTGAAGCTGATTCAGAAGGAAGATATTGTGCCTGCTGCTGCCGACCGACGAATGTTTAAGTTTGCTCCGTTAATGATTTTCATGGCGATTTTTGCGGGTTTTGCCTTATTTCCACTTTCGCCAAATTTGAGAGGTTCTGCCACACAAACGGGTGTTTTTATGCTTTTGGCAGTGGTTTCGCTTGATATTCTCGGGATTCTGATGGCAGGTTGGGCGTCAAACAATAAATATTCGTTGCTGGGTGCGATGCGTTCGGTTGCTCAGATTGTGTCTTATGAAGTCCCTTTGGGCTTATCGGTATTATGTGTAATTTTGATTACGCAAACACTTGATTTGCAAGAAATTAGTTTTCAGCAAGGTTTTTTTTCACTCGAAAAAAACTATCTTTTTGGTATAAAAGCGACAGGTGTTGAAGTGAGCCAATATGGTGGAATTTTGATATGGAATATCTTCCGAAATCCGTTTTTACTCATAGTTTTTGTGATTTATTTTATTGCTTCATTAGCTGAGGCCAACCGAGCCCCCTTTGATTTACCCGAAGCAGAATCAGAATTGATTGGTGGTTTTCATACTGAATATTCAGGTTTTCGTTGGGCGATTTTGTTTCTTGCCGAATACGGAATGATGCTCTTAGTTTCGATTTTGGGTACAATTTTATTTCTCGGAAGTTGGAATACTCCTTTTCCAAATATCGGCTCGTTTACGCTCGGAAGTTGGACAAGTGGCCAAATGGGGCATTGGTCAAGTGACCTATGGGGTGGGTTTTGGCTGATTTCAAAAGCCTATTTCTTGATTCTGATTCAAATGTGGGTGCGTTGGACACTCCCTCGCTTGCGTGTTGACCAACTTATGTATCTTTCTTGGAAAGTGCTTACGCCATTTTGTTTGGTACTTTTATTGATTTCGGGTATTTGGCGTTTATTGATGATTTAACCTAACTCAAACCAACCTCTAAATTGGTGGGCTTTTTCTTTACTTACTACAATCTCGTCTTTGGTTATTACGACTAATTTTAACTCAATTTTTCCTGTAAAATGTGTTCGATAGCTTTCGATGGTTTGTTTATTGACAATAAATTGCCGATTGGCTCGATAAAACCCTTCTGGGTTTAATAATTCTTCTATCTCATCGAGGGAGTTATAATCGGTAATAAGCCTTTGATTATCAGTGGTCTGAATCCAGATAACTTCATCTCTGTAAAAACACGCAATTCGCTCGGTTGTTACGGCTACGATATTTCGTTGATGATGTGCCGTAAAACGAGTTTTAAATTTTGGTAATGCGGTACGATTTTCCAAGTCGTGTAATAAATCAGTAAGTTGCTCTTTAAAATTATTCTGATTAGGAGTATGATTTAGCTTTTTAAACTTCTCAAAAGCACATCTTAATTCCTCTTTATCAATGGGTTTCAATAAGTAATCAATACTATTGAGTTTGAAAGCCCGAATGGCATATTCATCATAAGCTGTTGTAAAAATGATTGGGCATTGGGGTTGAATGTCTTGAAAAATATCGAAACTAACGCCGTCAGAAAGCTGAATATCTGATAAAATAAGGTCAGGTTCGGCATTGGATTTAAACCAATCTAAAGACTCTTTTACGCTACCGATTGTGGCCAATAAAATTGCAGTTGGTTCGAGTTGTTTGACCAAGTTTTCGAGGTTTTTAGCAACTAAAGACTCGTCTTCTATTAATAATATCTTCATAAAATATCTATCAAATTAAGGGGACTTTCACTCTAAATACCTCGTTTTGTTCAATCAAAACTTCTTTGTCACTGAGAAAACTATAGAGTGTTTTTAGGTTATTTAGTCCTTGTCCGTTGGAAGTTTCAACTTGTTTTTTTTGTTGTATTGGATTTTCAATAATTAAATAGTTGTCTTGATTAAAAATATTGATTATCAGTGGATTAGCTTGATTTATGATGTTATGTTTGAGTGCATTTTCGATTAATATTTGGAGTGTTACGGGAGCAATTTGTAAATCTAAAATATCTATCGAAATAGTGAAATTGATGATAAGAGATTCACCAAAGCGAGTATGAAGCAAGGCTATGTAATTTTTGATAAAATTTAATTCAGTTTCGAGACTGACCAAACCCTTTTCTTTGTTTTGTAGCACATAGCGGAAGACTTTAGCCAATTGCCTAAGAAAATCACTTGCCAATGTTGGGTTTTCGTGAATGAGTGAATCAAGAGAAGTAAGGCTATTAAACAAAAAATGTGGATTAAGCTGATTTTTTAGATTATCAAATTGTACCTGCGATTTCTCTTTTTCGAGATTAGTAGCTCTGAGTGCATTTTCACGCCATTTATTCAGTGAGTATTTAGCAAAATGAATAACATTCAGGAGCGTTACAACCAAAACTTCGGTAGCTATGCCTGCAAGTTGTGCAAGATTGGTGGCTTCTTTTTCAACGATTGAATGGAAAGGTAACATTGTTCGCCCGATTAAAAATGCCACTCTTGAAACAATAGTAATGAAGGCAAGATTGAGAAGTATTTGTGGGATTAATCGCTTGACGATGCCTCTGTCATAGGGCATGAATTTATCGAAAACGAGGCAAGTTTTACTAAAAAAAATAAAAGTTGTAGATAAAACGATGATAGAAACAAGAAATAAGATAGCATTACTTTTAAGGTCAAAATCAAAAATATACCACCTAAAAAAAGCGGCTATTGTTGCCATTAGGGCAATTACATAAATTACTATTCTCCTTTCACTTATCATTAGCTAACAATTTGTCCGTCCGACATTTCAATGATTCTATCACTTCCTTTGGCAAAATCGGGGTCGTGCGTTACTGCAATGATTGTTTGATTATTCTCGTGGGCAATTTGTTTGAAAATCTCAAAAACTACCTCCGAATTTTTTTTGTCGAGATTCCCCGTTGGCTCATCGCCCATAATAATGCTGGGGTCATTGATTAAAGCCCGTGCAATGGCCACACGTTGTTGTTGGCCACCCGAAAGTTTGGCCGATTGCTTGAGTGCGTGGTCTTGCATATCAACCAATTTTAACTTTTGGTAGGCTCTTTCCTCAATTTCTTTATTTGAATATTTACCGAGTTTTAATGCCGGAAGCATCACGTTTTGTAAAACCGTAAACTCGGGCAAGAGAAAGTGAAACTGAAAAACAAAACCCAAATGTTCGTTGCGGAAGGCCGCCAATTGGTCTTGCGTACGCCCAGTCAAGCGTTGGCCATTCATTGTTAGTGTGCCTTCGTAATCGGTATCCATTGTCGAGAGAATATACAAAAGCGTTGATTTACCGCAGCCTGATTTCCCGACCAATGCCAAAAACTCACCCCGATTGGCTTCAAATGAAATATTCTTTAACACTTGAAATTTTTCGGGTTCGTAGAAATATTTATTGATGTTAGAGGCTTGAAGTACAAGTCCCCCTACCGACCCATTGGACTGCCCCAAAGGGGAGCTTATTGTTTCGATTTTATTCATTTTATAAGTGTCAAAATTCATTTTAAACTTTATTTTTAGCTTCGATTTAGGGGTGGGGAATTACCCCCTCAATATCGCTACAGGGTCGATTTTTGATGCTTTTCGGGCAGGCATATAGCCAGCCAGAATGGTGGTTGTGATGCCGAAAATCATTCCGAGACCATAATATTTTGGTTCAAATAAAATTGGGAATGTTTTTATATCAAGAAAATCTCCCGCATCAAATGGCATTGACGAAAGTAGGTAACTCAAGCAAAAACCAATAATAATGCCCAATAAAGCACCCAAAATACCAATAATGATTGATTGAATTAAGAATATCGAAACAATGTCTTTGCCTGCAAAACCCGTGGCTTTCAAAATGGCAATGTCTTTCATTTTATTGATGACATTCATGTTCATAATATTATAGATACCAAAGCCAGCCACGACCAAAAGTGTAATAGAAACCATAATCACCATGCCATTTCGGATTTTATCGCCTGCCAAAAATGCTGAGTTGGCTTCTGCCCAATCTTGGGTTTTGTAGCCGTACTGATTTTTCAGAATTTTGGCGTAAGTAAGTGCCGCTTGTGAATCTTTCATTTTTATATGAATATCAGTCACGAAACTTTTGTCTTTTTGTAAAATTTCCTGCACCATCGACATATTGGCGTAGCATTTTACGCCATCGACGGTCTGAATACCAAAACCAAAAATTCCTACAATTTTAACCAGTTTTAAATTTCCTGTGGGTGTTGTCACCGTTATTTTATCACCAACTTTTACGTTGAGGTTGCGGGCCAAAACTTTACCCATCAAGATTCCGTTGGGAGTCGAAAGCAAGGATTCGATATTCCCTGATTTGATACGTTTTTTTAGGTCGTATAATTTATCTTCTTTCACTACATCGACCCCCGCAATTTGTCCTGAAAAAGGTACTGGCCCTTTATTGAAAAATACCTGTGAACTTATTTGTGGCGAAACTCCCAAAACCGCTGGCTCTTTTTCGATATTGGCAGCAATTTGTAGTCCATTTTTGATGTTAATTAGCTCATTTTTAGGTAATTGATGATAAATGACATTAAAGTCTGACGGACCGGCTTCTTCGATAATACTCGGGTGATTACTCGTTATTTCTTTATAAATTCTGATGTGCGGCGATGAGTCGAGAGCCGAATCTTCGAGAAATTTATTGACCCCTTTAATGACCGAAATCATGACGATGAACATCGCAATACCGAAGGTAACGCCCAGCATGGCAATCAAGGTCTGACGTTTTTTGGTCAGAAGGTGTGTTTTGGCTATTTGGAGTGATATACCGAGATTCATGATTTAATTTTGGTTTATTGTTGGCTTGGTAGAGACAAGACAATGTCTTGGTTGTACATAGGTTATGGCATAAATCAATTTCCAAGCACCAAAACCGATTTTTCGGTAAGACCAGCCCTAACTTCGACCATATCAAGGTTTTCTACGCCTTTCGTGATTTTGATTTTCTTTTTATCACCGTTTTCCTCAATCCAGACCGAATCGCTGCCTACTAAATAGTTTTTCGGAATTGTTAGTACCTTTGGGTTTTCCGAAACCACAATGTTGGCCTCAATTGTCATGCCGTAGTAGGCATTGGGTTTTTCTTCCACAAATTCGGCATCGACTCTGAATGTTTGGTCGGCTTTATTGAGTTTTGGATAAAGTTTGGTCACTTTGGCCTTGAAGATTTTTTCTTTGTAAACATCAATTTTTACCAAAACTGTTTGTCCGATTTGTACTTTTACAAAATCAGATTCGTCAATGGCCAGTTGAGCGTAAACCTCGTTGGCATCGCCTACCAGTGCAATGGCTTCGCCACGACGCACGAGTTCGCCTTGTTTTTTGTAAATTTCGTAGAGTTTTCCTGCTTCAAAGCTCTTTATTCGATAATTATCTTCTTCACGAGCATTGACTTTAAAGTTCGATTTTGAGTTTTGTAAATCTACATAAAGTTGATTTTTTGTACGTAGCCACGCTTTTCTGCGAGCCGAAACATCATTTTTTGAAGTTTGGAAAGCCAACTCAGCTCGCTCATATTCGATACGAGTGGTGGCGTTTCGGTCGTAAAGCTCTTTGTATCTTTTAAAATTTACTGAGTCGTTGGCCAGTTTTGTGCGGGCATTTCGGAGCTGCACTTCGAGTTCATCAAGAATGGGCGAGTTATCGCTAAAATTAGCTTCCGACTGACGTAAAATATTGCTCGAAGCCTCCAGACGAGCCTCTTGCGAAGCACTTTCAAGCTGAAAAAGCAATTGATTTTTTCCGACAGCATCGCCTTCAAAAGCAGTTTGTTTAATCAAAAAGCCATCGGCGTTGGCCGTGAGCTTATACTCGTTTTTGGGGTAAATATTGCCCGACGCATAAACCGCTTCGGTGAGTGATTTATATTGAGGCGAAGTATTGGTACTTGCCGTTTTTTTGCAGGAAGCCAATATGCCAACAAAGGCTAAAATGAGTAGGAAACTGTTTTTCATGTGATAAAAATGCTTTCTGACATACGAAAAATGTCATTCTTGAAATAATACCCAAAGGTGTGACGAATTTATAGAAGCATCAAGAAATATTGAACGAAGCGGAAGAAAAAAACACCGAAACAGGAATAAATTTTGCCATTAAGTAAATAAGTATTCAATTTTGTTTTGATTAGTTCGTTCTAATAAAACATTCTGTTGTACATTCAGTCTTTCAAAAATCAAATTCCAAAATTATGAGAATTTCGTTAAGTCTTAGAAAACTACTTATAATGCTTATTTTATCATCTTTGTCAATGACTGTGATGAACTGCTCGAAAGCAGGTGATGATACGCCTACCGCCCAAATTGTAGGTACGTGGAAAATTACTAATCTATTCGTAAAAGAAGGTACAAAAGCCGAACAAGATTTTTTTTCTCAGATAATATTGGTTTTACCTTGTTTTAAGGATATTGCCTTTACATTTAAAAATAGTGGCGAATTATCAGGTTCTGTACCAACAGCTTGTAAAAGTGATGTTAAAGATTATCTCGGTACAAGTGGAACTGCTAAGTATGAAGTAAGCGGAGGGAAATTAACGATTACTGATACAGATGGAAGCAAAACAGTGACAGATGTTTCGTTTAATGGAAACCAAATGTCATGGACTTCATCAGCGGTTGATGCGAATGTAACAACGACTACTCGAATTGTACTTACAAAACAATAATAGTCCGTAGGCTAAGATAAAACTGATAGCTCATTGTTTTGGCAATGGGCTATTTTTTTGGTATAATCTTCCCAATCATTTCCCAAACCAAATCAGCTTCAAAACCTTTGCTAAGTGCATATCTGGCGAGTTTTTGTTTCAGCACCAAAGGCTGTTTTTCAGTGCGAAGCTCGTATTTTTTCTTTTCGAGAATTTCCTGTAAAGTTTTGATATAATCGTCATCGTCAATTTCGGCCATGCCTACTTTTATGCAATATTCTGAGAGTTTTCGAGCTTTCAACTCGTACTTAATTTTTTGCCTTCCCCATTGTTTTACCCTGAATTTGCTTCCTGCAAAAATCTTGGCAAAACGCTCTTCATTCAAAAAATTATCTTCAATCAGATAGGTAATTATTTCTTCGGCTTCATCGCCCCAAACCTCCCATTTTTGCAAACGTTCACGCACTTCTGCGTGCGTACGCTCTTGGTAGGCACAGAAGTTAGCAGCTTTTACAAGTATGTCTCGGCGAGTTATCAAGTTTGTTATTGGGTAAATATGATACCAGTTACAACGTCTGCATCGAACTTAGTTTTTTGTAGAAACCATCTTCTATTTTCAAAAGTTCGTCGTGCGTGCCACGCTCAATGATTTGTCCTTGATGGATAACCAAAATTTGGTCGGCACTCTGAATCGTACTTAGGCGGTGGGCAATCACGAGCGTTGTGCGGTTTTTCATCAAATTTGTAAGAGCTTCTTGTACCAATTTTTCGGATTCTGTATCAAGTGCTGAAGTAGCTTCGTCGAGAATCAAAATTGGTGGATTTTGCAAAATAGCTCTCGCAATTGACAGGCGTTGGCGTTGTCCACCCGAAAGTTTTGTACCTCTATCGCCAATAACTGTCTGATAATCAGATGCTTGTTGCATGATAAAATCATGTGCATTCGCAATTTTGGCGGCGGCCATCACTTCTTCCAAACTGATGTTTTCGCCAAAAGCAATATTATTAAAAATCGTATCATTGAATAACACAGCTTCCTGCGTAACGATGCCCATAAGCTTGCGAAGCGAATGTTGAGAAACATCTTTTATATCAATGCTATCAATCGTGATTTGTCCAACCGTAGGGTCGTAGAACCTCGGAATCAAGTCGGCAATCGTTGACTTTCCACCACCCGATGAGCCAACCAAGGCAATAGTCTTTCCTTTTTGGAGCGTAAAGTTGATGTTTTTCAAAACCTCAATATCGCCCTCATAAGAGAACCCGACATTTTTTGCTTCGATGCTGTGTTCGAAAGCTTTGATTGGAATGGCATTAGATTTATCTTTTATAAGTGGTTGATTATCAATTAATTCGAGAATCCTTTCGCCCGAGGCCAAACCTCTTTGTGCTGAACTAAACGCATTTGAAATATCTTTGGCTGGTCGCATCACTTGCGAAAAAATGACGATATAGCTGATAAACTCAGAAGCGGTCAATTCAGATTTTCCATCAAAAATCAACGAACCACCGTAAAGTAAAATACCGATAACCACAAAAACGCCCATGATTTCGGAAAATGGTGAAGACATCTCTCGGCGTGAAGCCAACCCAAAAATGGCATTTTTGTAACCTTGATTTTCGGTACGAAATTTTTCTGTAATAAATTTTTCTGCCACAAAACCTTTTACAACACGCATTCCGCCAAAAGCTTCGTCCATAAGACTAATCAGATTACTGAGGCGTTGTTGGCCTTCTCCTGCATCACGTCGCATACGCTTCACAAGCGTAGAAATAAAAATTCCCGATACAGGAATCACCAACAAAGCAAAAAATGTCAGATTCCAAGAAATATAAAACAACGAAGCAATGTAAAATATAAACAGAAAAACTTCTTTGGTGGCAGCCGAAAACGTATTGGCAATAGAGTTTTCAACCTCTTGCACATCGGTTACGATGCGAGAAATAAGATTTCCTTTGCGTTCGTTGCTGAAAAATCCGAGGTGAAGATTAATAGAGTTATCGAAAACCGCTTGACGGAGATTCGATACCATATTGGCTTTGAATTTTTCTAAAAGTCGGATACTAACATATTTAAAGATATTGGCCAGTAAAACTGAAACCGCAATCACTCCACAGACAAACTGCAATGCTCCGAATTTGCCGTATTGAGTCAAGAATAAACCAAAATAGTAGTTAAACTGGTTTTTGAGGTCAAAAAAGGAAGTGGGTTTTTCTACGGCTTCAAAGGCAATTTTATCGAATAAAACATCTAAAAGAGGCATCAAAAGTGTAAAATTGAGTACACCAAATAAACTTGCCAATATAGAAGTAATGACGAATGGCACCATAAAACCACCCAGTGGCTTGGCATACGAAAGTAATCGAAAGTAATTTTTCAATTCAGTAAATCAAGAAATGTTAATGCTGCAAAGTTCGCTAAAATACAGCTAAAACCTATAAGGTTTTGCAAACCTTATAGGTTTAGTTAAAAATTTAAACGGTTGTAGTTTTCCAACGTCCCCTGCGAAACACAAAAATTGCCACAATAGCCAGTATTGATTCGCTAATGGCAATCGACCAAAATACACCATTTGGTCCCCAATCAAGGTTTTTTGCCAAGAAATAGGCCAGCGGTATTTCGATTAACCAAAAACAAACAAAGTTCATTATCGTTGGTGAAAGCGTATCTCCCGCACCGTTGAGCGATTGCCCAATGACCATTCCATAGCCAAAGAAAATATAACCGAGACAGATAATTTGGAGGCATAAAACACTAATTTCGATAACCTTTATTTCATCGGTGAAAATTCCAACGAAATTTTTGGCAAAAAATGCAAAAATGATTCCGACCAAAAGCAGAAAAAGCATATTGTAGAAAGCCGTTCGCCAAACCGAAGTTTCGGCACGTTCGGGTTTTCCTGCACCGAGATTTTGCCCAACCAATGTTGCCGCAGCATTCGACATTCCCCACGAAGGTAAAATCGTGAAAATAATGATACGAATCGCAATCGTATATCCTGCCACAACTTCACTTCCAAAGGTCGAAAGAATACGAGTCAAGAAAATCCAACTGGCCGATTGAATCAAAAATTGTCCTGTTCCGCCCGCTGCTACACTCAGCAAGTTTTTAATGACTTCTTTGTCGGGAATAAACTGAATTTTCAGAATTTGTATGTTTCTGTTGCCACCAAACAACGCATAAAGTTGATACAATACGCCAATCGTACGGCCTATGCTTGTGGCAATAGCTGCTCCTTCAACACCAAAACCCATCACAGGGATAAGGATATAATCCATGGCGATATTAATGAAATTGGCCAATAAAATCGAACGCATGGCCGTTGAGGCATCGCCCGCACCACGCAATGCACCACTAAGTGTATAAAGCAATACAATCGACGGACTACTCGCAAAAATGATGCGTGTAAAACTCGAACCTCTTTCAATCAGGTGTTCGCTTCCACCCATTAATCGGAGAATATCTTCGGCAAAAATAAAGCCTAATATTCCGACAGAAACACCTAAAATCAATGAAATTAGGATAACTTGTGCCACTGCCAATCCGCCTTCGGTTTTGTTGCCTTCGCCTACACGCCGAGCCACGATTGCCGTAGCGGCTGCACTTAAACCAATGGCTACCGAATAAATAAGCGTTAATACAGATTCGGTCAGGCCAACTGTCGCTACGCCCTCTGTACCTACATAGCGAGCCACAAAAAACGCATCGACAACCGCAAAAAGCGACTCGCCAATCATTTCCAAAATCATCGGAACTGAGAGCAAAAATATTGCACGATTGATACTAATATCAGTATAGCTTTGTTCTTCGCCACGAATGGCTTGCATGAATAATTGTATAATTTTTCGCATGAAAAAAACATTAGTCTGAAATGCTCAGATTAAAAAATGAAATAAAACAGAAATTGTGAGAATTATGGAAACAATCTCTTGTAAAAGAGGAAGTAAGAAGATAAATGGTTTGTACTAAACAAACTCAGCAATAAAAAACATGGGCTTTTGTAGATTTTACTTTACAAAAGTAGAGATTAGTTTTTTAACAAAAAATATTTGTGGAAGAATTTTCAAAACTATGCCCTAACTACCCCACGCCTCAATAATTCCCAAAAGCATTTGGCAGTAGCTTCAATATCAATGCTGGCATCGTGGGCATCGATAAATTTTTGGTTGAATAATTTATAGTGCAATTCTTCTAATTTTGGCCATTTATAGCCAGTTTTGTTGGGTATTCGACAAAAATTTACTACATCTTTGTTTTTCATTGTGCAAAAACTTCGTTTGGTCAATAACGGTTTTGTATCAAACTCTTTTCTGACAAACTCAGCTCCAATGATATTTCTATCAAAATCAAAGTTATGGGCAATCAGAATCACTGATTCGTTGATGGCATCGGCAAAAATATCCAGTATTTGAGTTAAATCTTTTCCTTCGGTTTGGGCCTGTTCGTTGGTTATTCGATGAATGAGCGTAGCATCTCGTGGAATAGTGAAGCCTTCGGGCTTGATAATGTAATTGTGTTTGGCTGCAAGTGAGCCATCTTCGTAGTATTCGAGAAAAGCCAATTGCACCAAACGTGGCCAGTTGCTAACCTGTGTGATTGGTGCATTATAAAGTTGTGGTAATCCAGTAGTTTCGGTATCGAAAAAGAGGATTTTTCTCATTGCTGGTTCTCTGTTTATTTTACCACGGAGGCACGGATTACATAGATTAACACAGAGTTTATTCCGTGAAAATTTGTTTAATCTGTGTCTCCGTGGGGAGATTCATCTATAAAATCTATTCTTTCTTACTATTAAACCAGTAAAAAACAGGAATTCCGAGAGCCACAATTCCAAGACCAGGGTATGTAAATTGTGGTTTTTCTTTGACTAAAATTAATACGATAATTGAGGCTACAATCACATAAAGTATCGGCAAAATTGGATAACCTGGTGCTTTGATTGGACGCTCGGCATCTGGCATTTTTCGGCGTAAAATAAAGATTCCGTAAATCGTAAGAGCGTAGAATAAAATTACAACACCCATCAGATAATCAAGTAAATCGCCATATTTTCCTGTTAGACAGAGGAAAGATGCCCAAAAACATTGCCACCATAGAGCATTTTTAGGCACACCCGCTTCGCTTAGTTTACCAAAATTCTTAAAAAATAAACCATCTTTCGCCATTGTGTAATACACCCTCGAACCCGATAAAATCAAACCATTATTACAACCAAATGTTGAAACCATAATCAAAATGGCTACGATTACCGAAAATCCTTGTCCGCCAATTATTTGTGCGGCTGCTGCTGCAACTCTATCTTCTGAAGCGAATTGGATGCCTCGGCTCATTACGTCTGCACCATTTGGGTCGCCTTTCAGAGGCAAAATGCAGAGATACGCCAAGTTCATCAATAGGTACAAAGAGGTAACCAGAATTGTACCAATCATCAAACCTCTTGGAATCGTTTTTTCAGCATTCACTACCTCATCACCTGCAAAGGTAAGTCCATTCCAAGCATCGCTCGAAAACAAAGTACCCACTTGTGTTACACCAATAGCCAAGATAATTCCGAAGCCTGTGATGCCAGTTACAATCCATTCGCCGTCAACTTTGGCAGTACTTGAAGCATCAAAAATATTTGAAAAGTTTTGAGCAATCACATCACCATTTGCCCCCAAAATAAAGCCCAAAATAATGAGCATCGCAATAGCACCGAGCTTGGTTGTACTGAAAATGTTTTGAATAATTTTACCTTCTTTCACGCCACGAGTATTGGCATAAGTCAACACAACGATACTCAAAATAGCCAATAAACGCTGCGAAGTAAGTTTAAAAGAACTATCTCCAAAAGCAAAGATTTCATGTTTATCGCTGATAATTTCAGGAAAAAGCACTCCCGAATATTTAGCAAAAGCCACCGCAACGGCTGCAATTGTACCCGTTTGAATAACAGCAAAAAACGACCAGCCGTAAAGAAAACCCGTAAGTTTCCCGTAGGCTTTTTGTAGAAAAACGTATTGTCCGCCTGCTTGTGGAAACATAGCAGTGAGTTCACCGTAGCACAATGCACCGAGCATGGTCAGTACACCTGCCAAAAGCCAAGATGCGAGTAACCAGCCAGTTGAGCCCACTTGACGAGCCACATCAGCACTGACAATAAAAATTCCAGAGCCAATCATCGAACCCGATACGAGCATCACGGCATCGTAGAGCTTGATTTCTTTTTTAAAATTTGCCAAAATAGTAAGAAGGTTAGGGTTTGTTAATGGAAATAAATAATGTTTATTTCTTCGCCAGTTTGCTATTTTTATAGCCGTAGGCAAAATAAATTATTAAGCCGATGACCATCCAGATGATAAACATTCGCCAGTTTGTCCAGCCGAGTTCGGTCATTAGATAGAGATTTGTTAAAATTCCGAAGATGGGTAGGAGCGAGAAGTTGTATTTAAAACTCATCACCGACAATGCCAACCAAACAGCCCAAAAAACAAAAAGCAATGGTTTTTCTTCTAAATGCTGCATAACGTTTCCTTGTGAATACGTAAAATATAATGCCCCAACCATCAAGATTCCGCACAAATATTTAGCATTGATGTACGGAATTTTAAATTTAGCATTTTTGCTCATCCCTTTTGTATCGAGGTATAAAACGCCCGCACAGACCAAAATAAAAGCGAAAAATGTTCCTACACTTGTAAGGTCAACAAAGAAACTCATCTTGAAAAACAACGAAGGAACGGCCACCAAGATACCCGTTATGATGGTTGCAAAACCTGGCGTTTTGAATTTCGGGTGAATCTCGCCAAATTTTTTGCCCAAGAGTCCGTCACGGCTCATGGTCATCCAGATACGTGGTTGACCGATTTGATAAGCCAACAAGGCACTCGTGATGGCTACAACGGCACTCACCGAAATGACTCCTGCTACAGCATCAAAACCTACATTTGTAAATACATACGCCAATGGGTCGGCCACGTTCAACTCGGTATAATTTACCATTCCTGTAAGCACCAACGAAATCAACACATATAGAACTGTACAGATTATCAAGCATAAAATCATCGCTCTTGGTAAATCTCGTTGAGGATTTTTGGCTTCTTCAGCCGTTGTCGAAATCGAGTCGAAACCAATAAATGCAAAGAAAACCGCCGCAACACCACTCAAAACACCTTCCACTCCATTCGGTGCAAAAGGCGACCAATTGGCAGGTTTTACATAAAAAATGCCTGCGACAATTACCAAAAGTATGACTAAGAGCTTTAGACCAACTAAAAAATTACTCGCATTCCGTGATTCTTTGATTCCGATATAACAAAGGGTCGTAATTAACACCGTAATCATTCCTGCAGGAAGATTAAAAATAACTTTCAGAAAACCCAAACTTGGAGCTTCTTGAAAAGCTTGTGCCAAACGTTTTGTGCCATCGTTGATTTCTGTTCCGCCTGCCTGAACGCTTTCAAAAGCTTCTTTAGCAGTTGTGTAATCTACGGACAGCCAAGTCGGAAAGTGAATGCCAAATCCTTCGAGCATCGAAGTAAAATAGCTTGACCATGAAATAGCCACTACCATATTCGATACGGCATATTCGAGAATTAATGCCCAGCCGATAATCCAAGCCAGCATTTCGCCAAAAGATACATACGCATAGGTGTAGGCACTACCGCTCACAGGAACCATTGACGCAAATTGAGCGTAGCTAAGAGCCGTGAAAACACATGCGATAGCCACAAACACAAAGAGAAGCGAAACCGCAGGACCACCATTGAAACTTGCTAAGCCAATTGTACTAAAGATACCCGCACCAATAATGGCAGCAATACCAAGTAAGGTTAAATCTCTGACTCCTAATACCTTAGCCAATGAATTTCCATCTTCACGCTCCTCGGTTTCTTTAATGGCTTGTGTTACATCTTTTCTACGAAAAAGAGAATTACTCATAATATGATTTGAATATGTTTAGGTTTAGTGTTGCTGATTACTTTTCAAAACTATTAAAAAAACAGCAAGAATGGTGTTAGGTTGGCTAATTATTTATTGAATGAAGACCTTCTTTCGCATAAAATACTTTTATTTTAAGAAAATTTACGCTTTTTAAAGTTTAACTTGTCTATACAAGTTGTGTAATTTATATTTGCATTAAGTAAACATAAAATCTAAAAAATGAATTATTCAATCCAACAAATTGCAAAGATGATAGACCATTCTTTGCTGCACCCCACAATGACCGACGCCGACTTAGTAGCGGGCTGTGAACTGGCCAAGCACTATGATGTAGCAACGGTTTGTATAAAACCTTATTTCGTAAAACAAGCTGCCGAATTACTCAAAGATTCTGACGTAAAAGTTTGCACAGTTGTAGGGTTTCCGCATGGAAGTAGCACAATTCAGCAAAAAGTGGCCGAAAGTCGTCAGGCTTGCAAGGATGGAGCTACCGAAATAGATATGGTGGTTAATGTAGGAAAAGTGCTTTCGGAAGATTGGCGATATGTAAAGAAAGAAATCAATGCGATTTTGAAAGAAAGCCATAAACACGGAGCAATTTTGAAGGTAATTTTTGAAAATGATTTCCTGCCAAAAGATAAACTCAAAATAAAACTCTGCAAAATTTGTAGCATTGTGGGGGTGGAATTTGTAAAAACTTCAACGGGCTATGGCTATGTAAAACAAGCCAACGGAGATTATAATTACAAAGGAGCAACCGAACATGACTTACTTTTGATGCGAAAACATTCGTCTGAAAACGTACAAATAAAAGCCGCAGGAGGTGTCCGAACTCTCGACGGTTTACTGAAAGTAATGGATATGGGTGTAACTCGCCTCGGAGCTACGGCCACTGCCACAATCATTGAAGATGCAAAAAAACGTTTGGGTTTGGAAACAAAAGAAGTAACAAATATAGCGACTGGATATTGAGTAGCAAATACCAATAATCTTGTATCGCAACGGCGAGCCGTTCCTGAAATTTTTTAAATCATGTCCGAACTGCACTTCTCTTGAAAAAATTAATACTTTTTTGACTATTTTATTTTCAAAAGGTACTAATAATAAAAAAAATATTTAAAATACTTGTCTAAATAGGGTTTTTTAGTTTCTTTTGTAAGTAATTATTCTGTTGTCTATACAAGTTGTATTAAAAATATATTCGATTTCTCAGAAATCATAAAGAGTTTGAGTACCCCGATTTATCGGGTTTATTCATCATAGGTTAAAGTATTTTCGTCTTGGAAAGGCATTTGGGATTCCTAAATGCCTTTTTTCATATGAAAAAAAACTATCAAAATTTAGTGCCTTTTATGAGTTTATTCGATTAATTTGCTTTCAGAATTTCTAAATCTTATCTGACATAGCCACCTGCTGAGACTACTCTATGAAAATACCACTTTATCGACAAATTCAAGCAAGTTTAAAAGAAAAAATCACGTCAGGAGTTTATGAAGAAGGTGGACTTTTACCTTCCGAAAACGAACTTTGTGCAGAATTTAATGCTACCCGTATGACAGTCCGACAAGCACTCAACGAACTTGTGCGTGAGGGCTACATTACTCGCCAGCACGGCAAAGGAAGTACCGTTTCGGCCAGCCGAAAATCATTGGGTTTGCTTTCACTGAAAGGTTGGACAGAAGTGGTTGTGGCAAGTGATAGACACGGTAAAACATTGGTTTTAGAAGGACCAATAGTAAAGAAATTGGAAGATTCTGCCTTCAAACCATTGATTGATGAAGAAAGTCACGAAGAATTTATATTTTTCAAACGATTACGTTTGGTAGAAGATTCGCCCGTAATGTATGAGCATACATATATACCGAATGAAAATCTGCCAAATTTTATCAAAGAACCATTGCTTGAAGGTTCGCTTTTTCGAACTTTGCTAATCAAATATCAAATTGATGTACAGAGCATGACGCAAGAAGTGCGAGCCGTAGCCGCTGATAAAGAAACAGCGAGTTTATTGAAAATTAAGTCAAAATCACCAGTTTTGCATCTATTAAGAAAATACAAAACTTCAATTGATGGTTTTTTTCTTTATAGTTCCATCTATTGTAACACCGAAAAATTTGCCATAAGTAGTTTTAACTAAAAATCTCTTGCTATTTTTGGGACGAAATTTTTTTTTAATTAAACACCCCTTTGCCTCAAACCATGAAAAAAATCAAAGTTGCCGTTGTTGGCACAGGTTTTATCGGGCCAGCTCATATTGAAGCCCTCCGTCGTTTACCAAATATTGAAGTTTTAGGACTTTGTGAAGCAAACATTGATTTAGCGAAGGATAAAGCAGCTTCTTTGGGTATCGAACGTGCGTATATCTTTGAAGATTTATTGAAAGATTCAGAAATTGAGTGTGTCCACGTTTGTACGCCAAATTTCTTGCATTATTCGCAATCAAAAGCTCTTTTGTTGGCTGGTAAACACGTAGTATGTGAAAAACCGCTTGCCACTAAAATCGAAGAAGCAGAAGAATTAGTGAAATTGGCCGCCGAAACAGGTTTAGTAAATGCCGTTCACTTCAATTTGAGATATTATCCGTTGGTTCGTCAGATGAAGACCATGCGTGAAAAAGGCGATTTAGGCGATATTTACTCAATCATGGGTAGCTATTTGCAAGATTGGCTTTTCTACCAAACAGATTATAACTGGCGTTTAGAACCAGACAAATCGGGTGATTCAAGAGCAATTGCTGATATTGGTTCGCACCTTTTGGATGTAACCGAGTATATCACAGGAATGAAAATAACAGAAGTAATGGCTGATTTCAATACTGTACACAAAACTCGCTTGAAGCCACTGAAAGCCATCGAAACGTATTCGGGCAAAATGCTTGAGCCATCTGACTACCAAGAAGTGCCAATCAATACCGAAGACCACGCAAGTGTACTTTTAAGATTTGATAACGGTGCGAAGGGAAGCGTAACAGTAAGTCAAGTTTCGGCTGGACGCAAAAACCGTTTGAACTTAGAGATTTCGGGTTCGGTGGCCAACTTTGAGTGGTGTTCAGAAAAACCAAACGAAATGTGGATTGGAAAACGTGATGGAGCTAACCAACAATTGATGAAAGACCCATCATTATTCTATCGTGAAGCACAAAGCCTTGTGAGTTTCCCAGGTGGACACAACGAAGGTTTCCCAGATACATCGAAGCAATTATTTAAGGAAGTTTATGCGGCAGTTGCAGCAGGAAAACAACCTGAAAATCCAACGTATCCAACATTTGCCGATGGTTTACGTGAATTATTGATTTGCGAAAGAATCATCGAAAGTCACCGCAAACAAGCTTGGGTTACTGTTTGATAGTTTCGGAGATATTAATTTATCATTAAGAAAAGGGTTTTCATATATTTGAAGACCCTTTTTAGTTGTAAAATGACCTACATTTACTACCATTTATAATATTTTACAAAATGTAAATGTATGAAATCTATAAAGTGGTGTTGGATTTTATTTGTTTTGGGATTTTGGGGGTGCTTAAATACAAAAGGAGTTAACCCAAATATATGTCGAGCGGATGAAAATCTACCAATAAGTTTCAAAAGCGATGTTTTGCCCATTATCAAAAAAGAGTGTTTGCAATGTCACGATTCAAAAAATCATTTTGATGGTTTAATACTTGAGACTTATCAACAAGTATATTCAAGTGCAAATAGTGGCGAACTCTACAATTCTATTGTTTCTATCAATGGCTATTCACCAAAAATGCCTAAAGGTGGTAAATTGTCAGATTGTGATGTGGCAATAATTAAAAAATGGATTGACCAAAAGATGGAGAATAATTGATTGGCTCTGATAATAAAAAAAGCGAACCATTCACCGAACAGTTCGCTTTTTCAATAATTAAAAAAATATCTCTTAGTGCAAGAAGTGTCTCACGCCAGTCATGACCATCGAAAGACCGTTTGCATTACAATAATCAATCGAATCTTTATCACGGATTGAGCCACCTGGTTGAACAACTGTTGTGATTCCAGCTTGGTGGGCAATCTCTACACAATCAGCAAATGGGAAGAATGCTTCTGAAGCCATTGCTGCTCCGTTAAGGTCGAAACCAAAGGTTTTTGCTTTATCAATCGCTTGTTTCAAGGCATCTACACGTGAAGTTTGACCAACACCACAAGCCAACATTTGGCCGTCTTTTGCCAAAACAACGTTATTAGATTTTAAGTGCTTACAAATTTTCAAGGCAAATTCTAACGCCTTAACTTCGCTTTCGCTTGGGGCTTTTTCGGTTGCTACCGTAAAATCTTTCGCAGTTTCAATCGAATTGTCTTTATCTTGTTCCAAAACGCCATTCAAAAGCGTTTTGAATTGTTTTTTGCTAACTTCAACAGGCTTTCTGATTAATAAACGACGGTCTTTTTTCTTTGTTAAAATTTCCAAAGCATCGGCATCAAAACTTGGAGCTATCAAAATCTCAAAGAAAAGTTTGTGTAGTTCTTCGGCAGTTGCCAAATCAACTTTAGTGTTCGTAATGATAACACCTCCAAAAGCCGAAACAGGGTCGCAAGCCAAAGCATTTACGTAGGCTTCTTTAGCCGTTGGGGCAGTTGCTACACCGCAAGCATTGTTATGCTTCACGATTACAAACGAAGTCTCGGTAAATTCATCCATCAAACGCACGCACGATTCTACGTCCATGAGGTTATTGTAGGATAATTCTTTCCCGTGAATTTGCTCAAACATCGCATCTAAATCACCGTAGAAAGTTGCGGCTTGGTGCGGGTTTTCGCCGTAACGAAGCACTTTTTTCGGTAATAAATCAAAACTTTGAGTTGACTGATAAACATCATCCGCAAAGTAATTATGAATAGCTGTATCGTAGCTCGAACTCATCTGAAAACCTTCTTTTGCGTAACGACGACGGTCAGCAAGGTCGGTTGCACAGCCTTTTTCTTTCAAAATTTCAAAAACATCGTCGTATTGGTCACGTGACGAAACTATCAATACATCATTGAAGTTTTTGGCCGCTCCACGAATCAATGAAATACCGCCGATGTCGATTTTTTCAATAATATCTTCTTCATCTGCTCCCGAAGCAACCGTTTCTGTAAAAGGATACAAATCAACAATCACCAAGTCGATTGACGGAATCTCAAATTGAGCAGCCGTTTGCACATCGCCTTCGTTGTCACGGCGGTAAAGAATGCCACCAAATACTTTCGGATGAAGTGTCTTTACACGTCCACCAAAAATGGAAGGGTAGCTTGTAAGGTCTTCAACGGCCGTTACGGGAATGCCCAAATCTTCAACGAATTTTTGTGTTCCACCAGTCGAAAAAATTTGAACATTGTGTTCGTGAAGCAACTGTACGATTTTATCTAAACCGTCTTTGTAATAAACCGAAATAAGTGCCGATTTGATTTTCTTGGTCATTTTGGAATGATTTTTGCAGTATTACTAAATACAGATATGTTTGATGCCCGTGCCAAGTTTTGAGCAGCGAGCCATAAATATTGAAAGTGCAAATTTAATGCTTTTTCTTGATAAGATAATATCTACTCCCTAAACATTAAAAAAATAGCCAGGAATGATAAAAAAGTGCGTACTATTGGTGATTTCTATGCTATTTTGCTTGATTGAGATTTCTGCTCAATCTCAGAATAATACAAATTTGAGAAATCAATATTTGGGGGTTAGATATAAAGATTATCGAGAGTTGCGAGAATTAACGAAGGTAAATAGCAATATGATTAACCTTCATTATGGAATTGCCCTAATGAAGAAAGAAGATAAACATTTTCTTTTTTTATCAAGATTCGAAAACTCCGAAAATCATTCAGATGATTTTCAACTAAAGGTGATTGACATAAAAGAGATTCCGAAATTCAATGAGTTTTATCACTGCGTATCTGTAAAAGGATGTTCGCAAAATGGGAAAAACGACCCAACGCTTTTTGCTTTGGCGGTTATTGAACCAGAAAAATATTTGACAAAAATTGTGAAAGTTTGGAAGCTTGATAAGCCTACGGGTAAGATTTTAGATTATACGAGTTCGGGGGTGAAGTGTGTCAATCATAGCCAATTGGCATTAGTCAGCGAATAGTTTTGGCAAAGTAGCGGAGGAGACTTACTCCTCGCTACTGAGCGTTTCTATACGGGGTGCAGGTTGTCCGAAAGGCGACTTGCATCTTTTTTATTTTAAGCCTATAAGGTTTGCAAAAACCTTGTAGGCTTGGTTAAATCCTTGGTTTCCACGCTACTTCTTCGCTGTCGAGTTCTTGAGTCATTTTTCGAGAAAGTACAAAGAGGTAATCAGAAAGACGATTTAAGTATTTTATAATCAATGGATTAATCTCTTCTTCGTGCGAAAGTCGAATACTCAAACGCTCAGCTCGGCGACAAACCGTGCGAGCAATGTGTGTGTATGAAACAGACTGGTGTCCACCTGGTAAAACAAACGCTCTGAGCGGTGGAATTTCGGCATCCATCAAATCCATTTGTTTTTCGAGCAACTCAATATCTTCATCCAAAAGGTCAGGAATTTTCTTTCTACGCACTTGTTCGGGTTCGGAAGCTAAATCTGAACCAATTGTAAATAATCGGTCTTGGATTTCCTTCAAAATATCTTTTCTCGATTCGTTGATTGCTTGGTCACGTACCAATCCAATCCAAGAGTTTAGTTCATCGACCGTTCCGTAAGTTTCGATTTTCAAATCTGCTTTGCTGATTCGAGTGCCACCCACCAACGAAGTTGTGCCAGCATCACCTGTTTTTGTGTATATTTTCATTGTGTTACTTTAGAAAAGCTGTTCCCTGAGCGAAGTCGAAGGGAAGGCTTATTTTCCTGCTAAATAATCTTTATAAGTGCTACATTCTTCAATCAGTTGGTTTTCGTAGGTTGTGTTGCCGAATTTTGTTTTCAAAAGATTAAAATACGTAGAATAGTTATTTTTTTTCAAATTTGCCAAAATTTGTCTGTTTTCGGCTTCTTTTTTCTTCATTTCGTCTTCTGGAAGCAAATAAATGCCATCGTTGAGTTTTGTAGTAATGGCATTGTATTTAATTTGCTGACAAGCCGCTGCCAAATAACAAGCCTTAGCGGCAAGCTCAGGTTTGGGTGCGGTTTGCATGGCTTTATCGAAATAAAAGAGCGTTTTTTCGTAAGAATAATAATCATCTTGCTCATTGATGGCATCCATGCTACTCCAACCACGACGCAGCAAAATCCAGCTATTGCCATAATAACTCATGTTATAGCTGCCACAACCCAAAAGCATCCAGCTTTCATAATCATTGGGGTTTTGCTTTACTTTCTCGGTCAAAGCTGCCATTCGAGTGGCAAACGAAAGAGGCGTTACTCTTTGTTTGGCATTAGCATCGCCTTGCCCGTTTAAGCTAAACGGATTTACATCTAAATATGTTTGGAAAGGTTCAGCTTGCCAAGTTTTTGGCGAAATATGTTTCCATGTTTCCGCTGCCTGTGCGTATTGATGCTCCGACAAAGCCCTACGCCCCAAAACCATGTAAAGATAGTCGTTGTCAAATCCAGCCAATTTCTGTAAGCGTTTATCGAAATCATTGGTGGATTTTTTTGAAAAATAATCAATCACATAAGCAATGGTTTTTGAGGAAGTCGAATCTTCGATTTTGTATTGGTCTGTATTGCTCATAAATGAAGCTGTTCCGCCGTATTCGGTTTGTTTCGCTTGCTGATACGAAGCCAAAACCTTCATAATAAAAGACTTAGCTTGATTTTCGGGCGAAGCATCAGACGAAGAAACACCTTTTTCTACGGCCTCTTTTTTGCCGAAACAACCCGAAAACCAACCGAGCGATTTCGTGCTTTTAGCTTCGGCAAGGGCTGTTTTTTCGCCTAAATTTTCGGCAAATTCATCGTTTACGGGTAAACCCTCATACTTAGCTGCCAAAATCTTGCAAGCAGCATTAAAATTATTGGCCGTGCGGAATTTATCAGAACGAGCAAATCTTTCGAGAAATGGCATGACTGTTGCCTCCATTTTTGGCGTTACTTCGGGTGTTTCGTAGATAGCCAGCATCATTTCTTGCATTGCCATTTGGTCTTTCAAACCTTGGTTTTCGGTCGGAATCGCTTTGGCTTTTTGTAATAATTCGTTGGCTTTCTTGAAATCTTTGCCAATGAATGTCAGATACGAAGCAGCGGTGTACCAAAATGGCGAATTTTTCAAACTCTCACTTTCTGCGGCATCGAGATTAAACGCCAATAATTGCTCGAAATAATTTTTCGCATTGCTTTTCCAATCGACTTTCTTCAGAGAATCTACCTCCCAAAAGCCATACTGAATGGTTTCTTGATTATTGAAAAAGTAATACTCGTTTTTGTTGATTTCACGAGCCATTACAAACTCTAAAAGAGGATTTTTTGTGTCTAAACTTTTGATTTTTTCAAGTAAAGGTAAGCCATCTTGTAGTGGTAAAACGGCCGTTGCGGCATATAAATTAGCTTTTTCAGTGTCATTTTTGCAAAATTTTATGGCATCTTCGCTAAACTTAGAAGCGTATCGCAGACTCAAATATGCCGCCGATTGGCGAGTAGGGGCATTGACTAAAAGCTGAGAAAAATGATAATAAGCATTTGTCGAATCGCCAGCGTGCATGTACGCACCCGCCATACGAGAAGCCGCCCAATCGCTGATAAATGTTTTGGTTTTTAGGGGCTTTACGAGTTTTTCGTATAAATCAATGCTTTTCTTTGGGTTATCGGCCATATCTGCCACTTTTACGGCTTGGTAGGCTAATCTTTCTTTCAAAAAGACATCATTCGTCTGAGCAAATTGAGACTGAATTTTACTTTGCAAAGCCTCATAATCAATCGCTTTCTCGACTTTGGTTGTATCTTCTTCGGCATAAGGGGCATCAAAAGCCGTATCAATTGCTTCAATTTCCTTGGCTAAGGCTAAATACTCAATGGCTTCGGTTTTGCCTTTTCGTTGCAAAGCACCGCTGAGAGCATTTCCACCATTTTCTCCATAAGCTGGATATAATTCGGCCGAAACTTCTTTCTCCGAAATACCCGCATATTCGGCCCATGCTTTTACATTAGCCGTTTGGGCAGGGTCAGCTGTACCTACTTCGTCAGACCAATAATTGTTTCCGTAAGTAAATTGAGTCGTAAAATTATAAGGTCGGAATTTAGCTTCATTAGCCGCACTTTCGGGCGAGAAAAAACTCTTAAATTCATCATAATCAAACGGCATGGGGCCGCAGGCAATCAGAAATAAAATAATGAATGATTTGGTTCGATTACTCAAACGAAGCATAGATTTTAGCGAGTTTTTCGTTGCCATAAAAAGCGATATTATGATGGTCCAAATGATACAAAGTAAAGGTAAGTTTTTGGCTTGATATTTTTTCACGCAAGGTCTTTGTACCTTTGATAATTTCTTCGGCATTTACTTCCTCGACCCGAATCATATCGCCTTTTCTTAACGAAATTCCGAACGCCGAAGTATCGGCCAAAACAGTAAATTTAGTATCGTTTTTTTCTAAGAATTTCTTCTCACTAAGTGCTTGATTATCAATGTTATTGATGACAGTCAAGAAAACATTATTGCGGTAAATAATTGCCCATCTAAAAATCGGCATCACCAAATCAAGTGGGAGTGGGTATTTATTGAGCGTGGACAAATATTGCGAAGCCGCATCGAGGTCATAAATCGAATTTCGGATTTGTGGCTTTTTCCAGTTCGACATATTATAAAACATCAACATTCCACGTTCAACGGGCGGAATACCCGTTTTATGGGCAAATTTTATCTGATGCAGCCTAATAGTGGCCGAAAGACGTTTTTCTGGAAAAAGTTTTTTAAATGCTCTGAGCAAATAAAAATAGCGTTCACGGGTCGAAATCGTCCAATCGCAATCGAACTGAATTTCTTCAAAATTCTTGTTTTTTAGAACTGTTCTGATGTGTTTGTTGATAAACGAAATCGTTGTATCTAATTGCTGGTCAGTGGTTTGTTTCAAAACCTGATTCGTTATGAAAACCGTTGGAATGATGGCAAGATTTATTGGAATCTCCTCTTCAAATCTGATTGTAGCCTTTGGAATTGCTCGTGCTTTCGTGAAGTCCCAATCCACGTCAAAAGCCTTAAAATAGATTTTTTTTATTTTGCACGAATCAAGCGTTTGGCGTTCTGTTTCGCTAAGTTTGAAAGTTGATTTCCAATAATAAATTCCTCTCGAAACATCTTTAGAAGCGGTTTCTTTTTGGCAGGAAAGACAAAAAACAAAAGTAAAAAACAAGAAAAAACGCATGGCTGAGGTTTTGGAATGAATCTGTAAAGATACAATAAAACAGTTTTTTCAATAAAAATCTAATTCTCTCGAATCTCTGCCCTAACTTTGCACCCGAAAACAATCGTCCGAAACAGGCGGTTAAAAATACCGAGATACATTCTCTAATTATACATCTTCCATTTTACATTAGTAAAAATGTCAATATCAAACGTATTCTTTAATTTTTGGCGTAAAGCCTCGATGCCACTTTTGGTGGTGGCTCTTATGTTATGTTATTTCACAATGCCCGATAATGCCGCCATTCACCACGACGAACGTGGCAATCCAGATGGCTTTATTGATAAGCAAAATTTCTTTTATATTACTTTCGCAGTTGTCATTGCTTTCAATTTTCTCTTGAATTTGCTAAAAGCACAAGTACTGAAAATTGATTTTGCGAAAGTAAATCCACTCAGTACATGGGCTAAAAGTCCTCAAAAACTAAGTGGTTTAATTGAAGGCTGGTTTAATGCTTTTGTGGCAATCACCAATACATTTTTGGCGTTTGTGCTAATTGGTTTACGTCGAATCAACGGAACGGTAGGTCAAAAACTTGATTTTGATTACAACTGGCTTTTAATTGCAGGTTTTGCCTTGTTGATTATTCTAATTTTCTTCTTGCCACTTAGATTACTTTTTTCGAGTCCAAGCGAAGATTGATTGTAGGATAGGTTTGCAACCTATCAATCGTTGAAGAAAAATGATTGAAATAGACTTAAAAAAATACAACTACGAACTTCCCGATGAGCGAATCGCACGTTTTCCAGTAGAACCACGTGATTCGTCTAAGTTGTTGTTATACAGGAATTTACAGATTTCGGAAGATGTTTTTTATAACCTGAAAAATCATCTTCCCGAAAATACATTCTTGGTTTTCAACAATACCAAAGTAATACCCGCTCGTTTGTTTTTTCAGAAAGCCAACGGCGTAATTATTGAAGTTTTTTTATTGAATCCAGTTGAGCCATCAGGTATAGTTTCGCAAGTCATGGAAACCACCGAAACTTGCACGTGGGCTTGCATGATTGGCAATAAGAAGCGTTTCAAAGAGAAAATAGTAGGCACATACAATATAGAGGTAGGTGAATATCGCATACGCCCAGAAAACGTAGAATTAACAGCAGAATTAGTCGATTCTGAAAAAAATTACGTAAAATTTTCGTGGAATAATTCAGAGTTGACTTTCGCAGAAATCGTTAGGTATTTCGGGCAAATTCCGTTGCCACCTTATCTCAAAAGAGAAACCGAACAAAAAGATTACGACACCTACCAAACCGTCTATTCAAAAAATGATGGAGCGGTAGCTGCACCAACCGCAGGGCTTCATTTTACCGAACAAGTCTTTGCTGATTTGGCTCAAAAAGGCATCAAGCACGATTTCGTTACGCTGCACGTAGGAGCGGGGACTTTTCAACCCATAAAAGTCCAAAACGTAGTCGAACATAAAATGCACTGTGAGCAGATAGTTTTCGATAAGTCGTTTATTATCAATTTATTAGAAAATCTGTCGTTCGTAATTCCTGTTGGCACAACCTCCATGCGTTCGCTCGAAAGTTTGTATTGGTATGGCGTAAAAATATTATTAGGAAGGCAGGATTTCTTTATCGAGAAACTTATAGCTTACAATCAAACCGAAAGTTTTACAGCCGAACAATCGTTGAAAGCTATCATTGATTATATGACGGAAAATCACCTTTCACAACTCGTCGGCGAAACCGAAATTTTCATTTTTCCGAGTTATGAATTCAAAATTTGTAAAGGAATTATTACAAATTTTCATCAACCAGACTCGACTCTAATCTTACTTGTAGCGGCATTAGTGGGCGAAAATTGGACGAAAATCTATGAATATGCCCTCGAAAATAATTTTCGTTTTCTAAGTTATGGTGATTCTTCGCTTTTGATTCCGTAATTTTGCGACTCAAATTTCGTTATCAACTGTGGAGCGAACAGGGTGTTCGCCTATTTGCCTTACATAAACCAGTGAATAGATAGGTCACAAAAACCAATAGGTTGAAAACCTGTCCTACAAGAAAAAAACATTTCAATGAAAAAAGCATTAACCACTATTTTAGTTTTTGTAAGCATTCTTAGTTTTGCTCAGGTGCGTCCAGCTACACAATACGGCTTCAAAATCGGCATCAGCGACTCTAAAACTGCTATTATTAATAACCGTACGAATATTACTCCTAAGCTAAAAAATAATATTAATGCAGGAGTGTTTTATCGCTGGAATCTGAAAAAAATCAGCATTCAACCTGAAGCCTATTTTCAGGCAAAAGGAGGAAGTTTTAAAGCAACAACCAACTTTGCAGAAACAGGCAACACCATTCTTCGTAATGATTACCAGTATCTAACTGGTTCATTAGTTTTGGGTTATGAATTTGCCAAGAACATACATTTAGTAGTTGGTCCCGAATATGGTTATGCTCTCAATGCTGGCACAAAACGTGGGCCTTATGCTCAAACTGATTTCAGCATAGCTGGTGGTGTTCGTATAGATATGCTTGATGCTGCTCACTTGTTTAGTCTGAATATCAGATACGTTCATGGTCTGACAAATACGACTAACAAAACGTACACCCTCGAAGATAAATCGGTTATTCCGCTTAACTTCCAAAATCGTACATTACAGGTGGCGGCAAGTATCAATTTTAGTGATTACTACCGTTGGGCAAAGAAAGACAAAGCCAAGAATAAAAAATAAAAATGTGAGGCGATTCTCAGAATCGTCAATAAGTAATTATTATTTTTGCGAAAATATTTCATGCCACGCCCCAAAAGCGTGGCATAATTGTACAAAACGTATTGAAAAGAGTCTATGGACTGCTGTCTATCGACCGTTGACTATAAAAATTATGAATTTCATCGAAGAATTACGTTGGCGAGGAATGTTGCAAGATGCCATGCCTGGCACGGAAGAACAACTCAATAAAGAAATGACGGCTGGGTACATCGGTTTCGACCCAACCGCTAAATCATTGCATATCGGTAATTTGGCAACCATTATGTTGCTCAAACACTTCCAATTGGCAGGTCATAAACCTTATGCACTCGTGGGTG
Organism: Cytophagaceae bacterium; assembly: GCA_027488335.1. Classification (GTDB taxonomy): domain Bacteria; phylum Bacteroidota; class Bacteroidia; order Cytophagales; family Spirosomataceae; genus Emticicia. The sequence continues at coordinate 1,541 of JAIYBU010000239.1, read as the reverse complement.
GAGCAACAGGTATGGTCGGCGACCCTTCGGGGAAATCGGCCGAGCGTCAGTTTTTATCAGAAGAAGTGTTGAAGGCCAACCAAGATGGTATCCGAAACCAATTGGTAAAGTTTTTGGACTTTGATTGTGGTGCAAATTCGGCCGAAATGGTTAATAACTACGATTGGTTTAAGGAAATCGGTTTCTTAGAGTTTTTGCGTGAAGTGGGTAAATACTTGACGGTAAACTACATGATGTCGAAAGATTCGGTAAAAAATCGTCTGACAACGGGTATTTCATTCACCGAGTTTTCTTACCAATTATTACAAGGCTACGATTTCTACTGGTTATACAAAAACAAAAATGTTCGCCTACAAATGGGTGGTTCTGACCAGTGGGGAAATATCACAACAGGTACAGAATTGATTCGTAGAAAAGAAGCGGCAATAGTTGGAGATGTTGAAGATGAAAACGTAACGCACAAAGCATTTGCTCTTACTACCCCATTGATGACAAAAGCTGATGGGCAGAAAATGGGTAAAACAGCAGGTGGTGAAACCATCTGGCTCGATGCCAATCTGACTTCACCTTACCAATTTTACCAATTTTGGTTAGGTCAAGATGATAGAGATGTGCAGAAATTATTGAGAGTATTTACGTTGTTCTCGAAAGAAGAAATCGAAACAATCGAAGCTCAACATGCAGAAGCTCCACATTTGAGAATTGCCCAAAAAGCACTCGCCAAAGACGTAACTTCTCGTGTACACGGCGAAGAACAATATGAGTTAGCCGTAAAAGCTTCAGAGGTTTTATTCGGAAAAGGAACACTTGAAACCCTCCAAAGTTTAGATGAAGCCACATTTACAAGCGTTTTTGATGGCGTTCCAACTACCGAAATTTCGCAAGAAGTATGGGCTGGCTGTGCAAGCGTATTAGATTTAATTTCGGTTACTACCAACAACGAAGTTTACGCATCAAAAGGCGAAGCACGCCGTGCTATGCAAGGAAACGCCGTAAGCATCAATAAAGTAAAAATCACCGACGAAAAAATGCCAGTTTCCGAATTACAGCTTTTACAAGGGAAATATTTATTAGTTGGCAAAGGCAAGAAAAACCATATTGTGAAAATTGGATAAGAAAATTATGAATGACGATTTACGAATGACGAATAAAAGAAAAAGACATAAGTGATTGATAATAAATAAATTAGTTAGTGTGCTTTGTGTTAGAAAAACATTCGCAAATCGTAATTCGTAAATCGTAAATTATTTTTTTGGCATAATTTTGGTATTTCTAATTTGCAAAGAAAAAAAATACACTTATCTTTGCAGTCCCAAACAAAAAGGGAAACATACACGGGCATGGTGCAATGGTAGCATACGGGTCTCCAAAACCTTTGATCTGAGTTCGAATCTTAGTGCCCGTGCAATTTTTATTAATACAGAAATTATGCAAGAATTTTTTAAGAACTCTTGGGAAGAAGTAACCAAAGAGGTAACATGGCCCAAATGGAGTGAACTACAATCAAGTGCAACACTTGTATTGGTAGCATCATTAATTTT
>JAIYBU010000191.1 GCA_027488335.1 Cytophagaceae bacterium | reverse complement strand
TTCTTCATCAACATTGGCCGCCCCAATGGTCGGGTTTGCTTTTTCGTTGGGTCTAAAAGCACCAGTTCCTTCTCCTCTGAAACTCACATGGCTATAATTCCCAATCACACCTGCACCCGCAGCGTGAAGTGCATCTAACACTTCTTTGGTATTACTAACAGGCACAAAAACCACTAATTTCATCAAAACTTGGCTCTTTGGAGCAAGAATTTTCACTTTTTCGAGTTTTAGTTTTTCGGCAATCTTGAAATTTACTCCCCCAACTACGCTATCAAGATTGGTATGGGTAGCATAGATAGCCACATCATTCTTAATAGCCTTTATGATGGTTCGCTCAATGTAGTTTTTGCCAGTCAGTTTTTTTAATCCTTTGAAAATAATTGGGTGATGAGCCACCACTAAGTTGCAACCTTTAGCAATGGCTTCATCAATCACGTCTTCGGTAGAATCGAGTGTTACCAAAACTCCCGTTACTTCTGACGAAGCATTTCCAACGATTAAACCTGCATTATCGTAACTTTCTTGATAAGCCAACGGGGCAAATCCCTCGAGGTACGTTGTTATGTCTTTTATTGTCATTTTTATCAATCAAATTTTTGATTCTACACCAAAATCTAACCCTAATTTTGTAAGTTTGGTTTGACAAAATTACGCCAAATACTTCGTCAATTATTCATCTGTTTCACCCAAATTCTATCAAAATTGACAAGTTGAATTCTTGTCTTACATTTAAACGCTATTCAACCATGAAAAAACATTTAATCACCCTCCTTTTTTTACTTTCAAACTACATCATTTTTGCCCAAAAACAGGCAGATAAAGAAGAATGGATTTCGCTCTTTAACGGCAAAGACCTTACGAATTGGGATTTAAAAATTTCGGGACACGAAATGAACGACAATTATAAAAATACATTTTTGGTAGAAAACGGCATGATGCGGGTAAATTATAAGGAATACCAAAACTTCGATAACAAGTACGGACACATTTATTACAAAACACCCTATTCGCACTATCGAGTGCGTTTTGAATATCGTTTTCAGGGCAATCAAGTGCCAGGCGGAGCATCTTGGAATGTACGAAACAGCGGCATTATGCTCCATTCGCAGTCGGCCGCCAGTAATGGCAAAGACCAAGATTTTCCTGTTTCGCTCGAAATGCAGCTTTTGGGTGGTCTTGGAAATGGCCCACGCCATACAGGAAACCTCTGCACCCCTGGAACAATTGTTGACATTAATGAAAAACTCGACATGGCTCACTGCATTGACTCAAAATCGAAGACCTATGATGGCGACCAATGGGTAAAAGCCGAAGCGATTGTCGTTGGCAGTAAGATTGTGCATCATTTAATAGAAGGCGATACCGTTTTGACCTTTACGAATGCTCGAATTGGCGGTGGTTTCTTGGGAAAACCTTATGATTATGCAACCGACAAGGTAAAAAATGGCGAAGAATGGGCAAAAAAAGATGGGATGCCATTGGGCGAAGGCTACATTGCTCTACAAGCCGAAAGTCATGCAATTGACTTCCGAAACATCGAATTATTAAATTTGAAAGGTTGTATGGACAAAAATGCCTTGAATTTTAAATCTTATTATCTTGAACCAGATAATGCGACTTGCAAATACAAGAAGAAATAATTGGCAATTTTGAGTTTATAGTTGGCATCTTACTTGCTGCCAACTATAAACTCAAAACTAATGATTTACCTCGTCAGACGATAAAGCAATAAAGCCGAACGCTGAATAAGAGCAGGATATTCTTTCAGATTAATGGTTTCGCCAGGGGCATGAGCCCCACGCCCTGATGCTCCGAGTCCATCCAAACAACTGACGTATTGTGCAATGTACGAAATATCGCCCGCCCCACGAGAACCTGGGTCGCCAGCTTTTACAAGTCCCAAACCCATATCTTGGCTGGTTTTGTTTAGTACTTCCAATAATTGCTTGTTGGCTTCGGTAGGTTCCATGGCAGGGATTCCATCAGAAAACGTAATTTCGGCGGAAGTAGCATTTAAGTTTTTGGCTACAATTTCACGCATTTTTGTACGTGCAGCTTCTTTCTGAGTTTCAGTCAAGAAACGTAAATCGCCAGTAACTTCTACTTTTTGTGCCACAATATTGGTTTTACCAATGGCAGTTCCTTTGGCTTGCGTGGGGTCATAGTTCACTTCTGTGCCGCCAACAATTACACCTGGGTTGAAGGTCAAATATTTTTCTTGACTCAAAGCCTCCCGAAATTCATCTAAAATACGGGCAGCTTCATAAATTGCCCCATAGCCCATTGTTTTGTTAAATACACCCGACGAATGCCCCGTTTTTCCGTGCGTTATTAGATGCCAACCACTTGCTCCTCGGCGAGCCGTGGCCGCAATGTCAAAACCCACAGCGGTTTCATAGGCCAAGGCTACTTCGCAGGTTTTGGCACGTTCAATAAAATCCTTTCTACTGATACTGGTGGGTTTTCCTGCATTTTCTTCGTCGCCCGTAAAATAAACGGTAATATTCGTGTCTTCAAGCAATCCTTGTGCGTGTAGAGCTTTGAGAGCAGCAATAACCATTACATCGCCTCCTTTCATATCATTTACGCCTTGACCTGTGGCAGTAGAATCGTTGAGTCGAGTAAATGGCCCAGCGGGCATAGATTTCTCAAAAACGGTATCCAAATGCCCAATTAAAAAGAGTTTTTTACCCTTTTTTCCTTTTCGATAAGCCACCAAATGCCCCGCACGATTGAGCGAATCGGGTAGTGAAACCCATTCAGTCGTAAACCCCATGGCCTCAAACTCTTTCCTAAAAAGCTGTCCAACCTCACGAACACCCGCATGGTTGAGCGTACCACTATTGATATTTACGGCATCAATCAACAGTTTTTCAGTCTGAGGCATGTTTGTCTTAACATGTTCGATGATTTTTTTCTCAACCAAACTAAGCGACTGAGCCTTTAATTGAATTAAAAATGTAGAATTGAGAACTAAGAATGACAGGAATATACGTTTTAGTTTCATTATTGAAGTTTGTTTAGGTAAGATTTTCAAGAAGTCTTCTTTTAATTACAAATAACGCTCTTTCAGAATATTCAGATGGTGCAACTCATGCCCAGCAATAAACCAAGCTAATACACGAGCATTGGTTGGTAGCTGATTGGCTTTTCCCATTCTACTTAACTCACGCTTACCGAGCGATTTAAAAAACAATACCGTCGATTTGCGTTGAGCCTTGAATTGCAGCAATAAACTACGTAAAGATTTTTTATCGAAATTAGTGGCCTTTACATAATCATCTTCCTCAAAGCCGAGCAATGATTGTTTTTCACCACGAGCTACCGACAAGGCACGATAAAGTAAAATTTTTTCGGTGTCGATGATGTGTCCGAGCATTTCGAGTGGCGTCCATTTTCCTTCGGCATAGCGAAAATGCAGTTTTTCTTCGGGGATATTTTTGAAAAAATTATCCACAATCGAAATATTTTCGGATAAAGTTTTGAGGGCGTCGTCGCCCGTAACTCCTTGAATATAACGATTTTGGTACGAATTCACGTCGTACTCGGTGGCGGTAGGTCGAGAAATTTTCATATTTTTTTGATTTAAGACTTGACACACAAATATAATCGTTGTACCTTTGCACCACGTTAAACAAACGAAGAAATATTTTCAACGTTTCAAAACGCAAACGGTTTGGTAGTTCAGCTGGTTAGAATACCTGCCTGTCACGCAGGGGGTCGCGGGTTCGAGTCCCGTCCAGACCGCTAAAAGCACTCAGCAATGAGTGCTTTTTTCATCGAAGTTTATAGTACAAATACACCTACGGTTTGGTAGTTCAGCTGGTTAGAATACCTGCCTGTCACGCAGGGGGTCGCGGGTTCGAGTCCCGTCCAGACCGCCGAAAATAACAAAAAAAGCACTCAGAAATGGGTGCTTTTTTTGTTTCAAAACATCCCCCAAAAACATAGCAAATTTTAGTATGTTTTAGCATATTTTTTGCTACTTGTTTGCTACTCATTTTGTTTCCATTTTTCTACCTTAGGTTTATGCCATTATTAACATAAACAGGTATCAAAATGAAAGTATCGTACAGCTTAATTTTCGACAGAAAGAAAGAAATTACTAAAAAGAACCATGAGAAGGGTTTAATTCAAATTCAAGTTTATTTGAATGGAAGAAGAAGGTACTTCTCAACAAAAATCTACGTTACTCCAAAAGAATGGGACAAAAAGAAATTGAATGTAAAAGATGCTTATTTGGTCAAATTATTAAGGGATAGAATTGCCGAATTTGAACAATATGAGGTTGAATTTCGAGCATTACACAAAACCTTCAAGTTATCAGACTTTGATAAATTCACTCACCCTGAAAAAGAAAAACCCACACAGACAATCATTACATTTACCGACTTCTATAAACAGCAACTTGAAAAAGAGATATTATTAAGAAAAGTAACCCATACTAATCAAACGAATACTTTTAAGAAATTGCAAGAGTTTAAAGCTATTATCAGCTTTGATGACTTGAGCTACAACTTTATACAGGATTTTGAAATTTTTCTGCGACAAACCAAAAAGTTACGCACTAATACAATTGAGAAGTATCACCGTCATCTAAGAAAATATATCAATCTGGCTATCAAACAAGATTTGTTTGCAGAGAACAAGAATCCCTACAAGCACTTTAAACTAAAAGTTGAAGAGACCGATACAATATTCCTTTTACCTGAAGAAACTGTTAGAATTGAGCAATTAGAATTTCCTGAAGAAATCAAAAACTATCAATTTTTGGAGAAGGCAAGGGATATGTTTTTGTTTAGCTGCTATACTGGATTACGATTTTCAGACTGTTATGCACTTACTAATGATAACTTTAGCGAAAGCAACGAAGGTTTGATATTGAAATTTCGAGCAATGAAAACAGAAAAAATAGCAATTCGTCCACTATATTTACTCTTCGATGGGAAACCACAAGAAATTGCCAGAAAATATATGCCAACTGAAGCTAATAAGAAGCTTTTTAAAGGTATGACTAATCCAAAGGTTAACAGACTTTTGAAAGTTATCGCAGAAATGGCAAAAGTGCATCGTGGTCTATATTTTAAGGCATCGAGAGACACATTTGGAACTACTCTATATATGCTCTCTGGTGATGCTAAATTAGTACAGAAGCAATTACAACATAGCAAGGGTCAACAAACAGATAAATACGTTCACTTTGTAGAACAAATTCAAAATGAAGGACTTCAGAGCTTAGGAAAACAAGCCATTGTAGCCTATAAAATATTGGTTATAATCCAGCTAACTCTTACAATTGAAATCAGATATTGGTAATGAAACACAAATACTTGCATTGCAACTCAAGTAATACTAAATTTGTACAAAGTCAAAAAAAACATGTTAACTGAAAAAGAAATCACATTCCTCGAAGAACAGATTCCATATTTAGCAGAAACAGCTACCAAGCAAGCCTACTGGAGAAGTTTAGCTGAAGGTGATAAAGTTATGATTGCAGAAAATGGAAAACTTATTGAAGTTTCTCCTGATGGCTCTCGGAAAATTATCAAAGAGATTGAAAAACCGATTGCTGTTATTCAAAAAAAATATATAATTTCCAAGTGATGTCAAAACGACGATTACGCATTTTTGCTGGACCCAATGGTTCAGGAAAAAGTACCATCAAATCTGTTATTTCAGATAGTCTTTTGGGATATTATCTTAATCCTGACGAGATTGAAAAAGAAATAAATCGACAGGGATATTTAGATATTAGAGATTTTAATATCAATACCAATAGAAACGAAATTGTGCGTTTTTTTTTAGACCATCCACTTACGGAACGCTCCGAAAATAGTGATTTCGTACATGAAATAACTTATGTAGAAAAAGGGTTTATTTCTTTTCATAACCTTGGTTTTGATTCTTATTTAAGTGCGATTCTGACAGACTTTTTGCGTCATAAACTTTTGAATGAGGGTAAGTCTTTTACATTTGAGACTGTAATGTCATCTCCTGATAAGATTGAAATTCTAAAAAAAGCTCAAATAGAAGGTTATCGTACTTATTTATACTACGTTGCAACAGAAGACCCACTTATAAACCTTTTACGAATTGGGCATCGAGTAAAATCTGGCGGCCATAATGTTCCAAACGAAAAGGTAGTTTCAAGATATTATCGTTCATTAGAGTTATTGTTTGAAGCGGTTAAGCACACAGATAGAACTTTTATTTTTGACAACTCAGGCGATAACAAAATATGGATTGCTGAAATTGTTGGGGGAACAGAGATAAGTCTTCAGACAGAAGAAATCCCAGCCTGGTTTCAAAAATATATTTTAGATAAGATATAATTCTATACCAGAAACTATTCTTTCTTAAGTACATGCTTACAGATATGTTTGGGATAAAAATATTATAATCCAAGTTTCCTCTTAAAATGGTCGCAAATATTTGCAACTTTTTCGACAAAACTACCTCAATTTTAGTGTCTATAATTAGATATTTCTCTTCAAATAAATATACCTTATCGGGTATAATATACTCAAATATCACTGTATTTATACCCAATAAGGTATTTAATACATTAGTCAATTCGTAAAAACAAAACATAAGTTTGATTGGACTATCTATGCAGAGAATTTTCTCATTTTTCAGCTAATAGAAAGCGAACGCCAGTATTGTTTTATCTACATTACACAAAAGAAAAACTACTTAAAAAAGAATAATGTAATTTTACAATTAGTAATATTTCAGCAAAGTAATTACTATTATTTTCATTGCTCAAGAAATTTATTCCACAATTCCATAATATTATTCGCCCTTGCATAAATGAAGTCTTGCTCTACATTTGATTCGATGGCTTCTCGTATAATCGGATGTTTCAACAAACTCTTAACAGCATTTTGGAGGTACATTTTTACTGTTTCATTGGCATTGACTAATTCTTCAAGTAACTCTTGGCGATTATCAAAAAGGTAAATAATATCCTCAAAATCAGAACTATATCTTAAATCTGACATCCCTCTGTTTTTTAATGCTTCAAATTTTGAAGCTAAAAAATAGGGAGCTTGAAATATTAAAACTTTTGTACCTTCATGTATCTCTATCTCGACTGCGTTTTTCATACCCTCTTTGTACCAAAGATTAGAAAAACCCAATACAGCATCATCTATGGGCATTATATCTACAATGATTCCTTAAATCTTATAGCGACAAATAACCCTGGATTCAGCATCATTTCTGAATCCAACCGCTCTTAATTTTTCTTCAAAAAGTGAATAATTTGAATAACTGATAATTTCAACTATTACATCTACATCATCAGTGGGTCGAGATTCTCGGGCGGTTGAGTCTGTTGCATACAAACTTACTGTTGCACCACCAACAAAAACTGTTTTCTCACTCAGCTCTGCTAAGGCATTAGCAACCACTTTGATTCTTGCTATACTATTATTGTAACTTACCATTATTCTAAAATCAACTTTTCAAGTTCTTGATTGGCAATCATATATTCCCTGTTTCTACCCACCCTAATTGCATCTATTAAAGCCAATGACTGGTAAAGAAACACATCATTTTCGACAATTTCAGATACCTTATCATAAAGTGGCGTTATTTCTTGTCCCTTAATATTCCCTTTTAAACTTGCCCAAACATAGTTTTCAGAGGATTGTATCATATCTGACAATGGCTTAGCAGAGTGAGCGGTTGGTATCCCTCGAATAATTTTACTTGGTTGGTCTGGAAATACATATTTGATACCATGTTTCAAAAAATCAAGCAATGCGTGTCTGTTTACACGTTTATTCAGAGGCTCCAGAAGTCCTGCAAAAGCTGAACGGTTGAGGGAATGGGTAATTTCAGCAGGACTGATTTTCAAAGATTCAGCCAATGCTTTATTGGTGAGTTCCTTTTTTTCAATTCCACCTTTATTTAGCGAAATAATTTTTAAAAGTACCACTATATCATGTGGTCGCATCCCATTATGACTTCTCATATATATTTACAATTTACAAATTGTAAATATATATGATTTATCCTACTTAAATAATTTTCTGTCAATAAGATTTTTGTTTTAAAATTACGAGTTAAATAGACAGCTATAAATTGTTAAAGTTTTATGAGTTATTTATTTGAACAAATCTTTGTCGCAAATATTTACAACTTTTGCGACAAAACTACCTCAATTTTTGTACCTATCATTAGATATTTCTCTTAAAATAAATATACCTTATCGGGTATATTATAACCAAATATTACCCTTTTTATACCCGATAAGGTATATAATATGTACAATAAATTAGTCAATTCGTAAAGGCAAAACGTAAGAATCTTACACACCACTCTACATTTTTAAAACAGCATTTTGTGTGTCTTAATAACTTACTGATTATCAGTTATTTATGAAACTCAAAAATTTAACCAATTAGACCAATTTCAAAAATGTAGAGTGGTCTGAGAATCTTAAACTTGCACAAGAAGAACTTGCTCAAAAATCGGGTGTAGGGCTACGCTTTATAAGAGAGCTTGAGCGAGGAAAAACTACTTTAAGATTAGATAAAGTAATTCAAGTGTTAGATATGTTTAGCAGTGAAGTTGGTGTTATTAGAAAGGAGATGAGCAATGAATTAAACAAGTTATAGCATTTTTTCATCTCATTTGAGTCTACATTTCTCAGTTAATTTTCTTGACAGTTTATAGCCTTGAAAACCAATTTGTATAATTAGGAATTGGATTCCTAATTATACAAATGATTTTCCAAGTAACTAAGCCATAGAACTCAAATCTGGCAAAACCAACCATACAACCTGACTATTTCAAATGGCTAAATTATCTAAAAAAATACGACAGTCACCAATCTACATTTGGCGACCAATACCAGAAAAGAACTAATTATAAAGTCAATGGAGTTGAACATATCAATAAAATTCTCGAGTAGAATAACATCGTTTTATCTTCGCAGTTGGAGCAATAAAAAGGAATATAAAAAAGTATAACTCAATTAATTCAAGCCCTCTTGCTACTTTTTTTGCTACCCGCTCAAAAACGCCCATAAATATCTGTTAATCAATACTTTGTATAATCCCGTCCAGACCGCAAAAAGCACTCAATTTGAGTGCTTTTTTTGTTTTAAGATGTTTGTATTTGGAGCAAGAAAAGCTATTTCATTTTGGTAAAAAAATCATTGTCTAAAACACGTTTAATTAAACCCGACCATATTTTGTAACCATTTTCATTGAAATGCAGTTTGTCTGTGATGTATAAATCAGGCTGATATTTACCGTCTTTATTCAATAGTTGTGGCATAGTTTCGATAAAGTGCAAATTCGGTGTATTTTGGCAGTAACTCTTAAATAATTCATTCGCTTCTACGATTTTGTTTTGTACTGCCCAACGTCGCTCGTTTGGTGAAATAGCAATGTAATAAATTGGCGTATTTGGGCTTCTCTGATGCACCTTTTGCACTACATATTTGAAGGCTTCTAAAACCTGACTGGGTGTTTTGTCTTGATTCCCTGCGGTAATGTCGTTGCTTCCAGAATAAAACACAATGGCTTTGAATGAGTGATTCGCCATAATACGGTCAATATAATAAGCCATTTCAGCAATATTTGACCCTCCAAAACCTCGGTGAATGATTTCATGAGGAGCTAAATCTTGTTTAATAGTTTTCCATAAACGAATGTATGAACTCCCAGTAACCAAAATTGCATTTTGTGAATAAGATTCAGTTTTATCCAGCTTTTCAAATTCCTGAATTTCCTTTTCAAATCTCAGAATACCAGCTGAATTCTTGACCTTATTTAGCTGGGTATATAACCATTGTACTATTTCATCTAACGCCTGTTTTTGCTTATTTTTATCATTATCCAAAGTGTGTCCGGCATTATCAAAAAGTTTTAAACCTGTCGGGATTCCCAAAGACAATGCTCTATGAAATAAAATAGAACTACCATATTTGAAGCCATGATAAGTGAAGGATGAATCGAAAGGAACGGTTTTATCGCCAGTTCCATGTACGCTGAAAAGTGGAACATCACCTGACTTCATCCATCTATAATCAATCATTGCTCCCCAACAATTAATTACGCCATTCACCTTTGAAGAATAGCCTTCATTTCCGCTTTTCCCTTCCAAAGTACCCAGTTTGGAAGTATTTATATATGTGGGCACTTCATTTTGGTCTAAATATGCCAAGTGCATCGCCACTTTCGACCCAGCCGAACCTCCCATGATATATATTTTTGAGGTATCTATCCCATATTTTTCGGCATTTTTTCTAAAAAAACGAACGGCTGCTTTCGCATCTTGTATACCTCTGTACATCGCCTCAAAATACGATGTATCATTCTTTGGTTTTTCGATTCCTAAACGATAATTGATAGAGCTACTCACATACCCTCTTTTTGCTAAACCAACACAAAATAAAGTCGGATAGCCACTGCCTTTATCGCCATTAACAAATCCGCCTCCATGCACAAATAAAATCAAAGGGCGTTTTTTAAGCGTATCGGCATTGGGCGAGTAAATATCTAAAAACAATTTTTCAGATTCATTATTGATATTTTTTGCCTCGCCGTATTGAATATTTTTTAAAGAATCAATCGAATTAAAAACCTCATTTTTGTAACGTATCGTATTTTGTGCCAATAAATAATGAGATGCAAAAAAAAGGAAACAAATGCTGAGAATTTTATTCATTTTAAGGTAGTTAAGGAATCCATGGTCAATAGTCGACAGTCCTAATAAACTTATATACTACTATTGAGCTATTAGCAAATTTGTCGATTAATGTTAGCTTATTATTTACGACATTAAATATACGAAATTGGGAATAATTCTAATTATTTATCAAAATATTTTATCAATTCGTATTTATTGGTGTTCAATACTTGCATCTTTTCTAACAAAAGCAAATACGGTGTGTATTGATAACTCACAATTCCTTTGTTAGAATCTCGGTTCGATTCATCGGCCGAGGGGTCGGTGGGGTAATTATCTTGATAGCAAAACCAATGCTAACCTACACAATTTGAAGCTTTCAGTAATTCGATACAGAAATTTTGGTAATGAATTTTCCTCGGTCTTCTCACTTTAGATTTTTTGGACAAGCTCATCAAATTGTAACATTAGTTTTTGGTGACAATAATTTATCTGATGGCTTAGAAATTGACCAAATTCAAAAAATCAAGATTACGTTTCCGAAAATTAGGCTTATAAGGATTAAGATTATGGCGATGAGTGCCTTAAAAAAGCACTATTATTGGGGAGTTTTTTTTTTGAAAAACCTTTCCTTCAGATTAAAATAAGATTAAGTTGCTGTTGGCTAAATCTACGACTTGTTTAGTTTATTTAATGTGAGCATATCACTCTTATCTCAAAGCATATAGCCAAGCACAACCCGTCCGAAATCTTTGAAAATTGAACTTGTAGTTAAATCTCGTTGTGATAGAATCTATGTTACTTTATAGACTCCCTTTTGTTAGATTGCAGGTAATCTCATTTACTAATGTATTTTCCCACACAAACTTTAAAGTTTTAATTACTGTCCTTCCTCTCCTACCTCCATCTCTTTTCAGGTCAAATTACTCATTATCAAACAATTATGCTCATTTTTTTTGCTCAAAACTATACAAAAATGGTGCTTTATGTGCAGCTCCTGAGTATTGTTTTTCATGGCGTTTCAAAAGTCCTAAACTCAATATTTTTCTTTGAAATGTTCCACGATGTAATTTCTCACCCAAAATCGCTTCATAAACCATCTGTAACTCCTTCATCGTAAAAAGTTGCGGTAAAAGGTTCGTTCCCACCAATTTCCGCTCCAAATTATCTCGTAAAGTCTGTAAAGCCTTTTTTACAATATCTAAGTGGTCAAGCATTAAATTAGGTAAATCATCCACATCATACCAATCGCACGAGTCAGAAAGGGCATCGGGCGTAGGCACAACGTCTTCATAGTTTATTAGAGCATAATAAGCCACCGAAATAAACCTATCCAAAAGCCAAGAATGTTCTTCTAATGCTTGATTATTGGCTTTCATGATAGTTTCCATGATTTCGGGCTTGTAGCGAGCTACGCTTCCAAAAGCATAAAACTGCTCCAGATAAATATCATCTAAACCTGTTCGTTCTTTCAGACCTCTTCTAACTGCATCATTTAGGTCTTCGTCATTTTTCACGAAACCTCCTGGAAGAGCAAAAAGCCCTGTATTATGGTATTTCATTATCAGAATCTTCAATTTTTCGCCTGAAAAACCAAAAATTACTGAATCATAAGCAATGTGTTTTAGGTATCCTTTTGGATTCACTTTCGTTTGTTGTTTATATAATTTTTTCAAAAATAAATAGGATTATTTTAAAACACTAATTAATATTGTCGCAGATTGAGACAATAAGTAAAATTTTCCTCTTACAAATGAAAAAAATAATTTATCTATTCGCTCTAATTATGGTAAATAATTTAGAGCTTTCGGCACAAAATACCAATTCATTTTCGGTTCAAACTAAAATCGAGAACGGTATTATTGAAGGTAACTACAATACGCATACGGGTATTCAAACCTATTTTGGAGTTCCGTTTGCTAAGCCACCTGTTGGAGAATTACGCTGGAAAGCTCCGCAACCAGCAGCCAATTGGACGGGCGTAAAAGAAACCAAGAAATTTGGGCCAAGACCCATGCAAACAATGGTTTTTGGTGATATGGATTCTCGTTCAAATGGTGTAAGTGAAGATTGTCTTTACTTAAACGTTTGGACTCCTGCCAAACGTAATAGCAAAAATTTACCAGTTTTAGTATATTTCTACGGTGGTGGCAATGTTGCGGGCGATGCCTCAGAACCTCGTTATGATGGCGAAGCAATGGCAAAGAAAGGTATTGTGGTAGTTACTTGTAATTATCGCTTAAATATATTCGGTTTTATGGTTCACCCCGAGCTTACGGCCGAGTCGCCATACAAAGCGTCGGGAAATTATGGAATGCTCGACCAAAATGCAGCGTTGAAATGGGTTCAAAAAAATATTGCAGCCTTTGGTGGCGACCCTAAGAAAGTAACCATCGCTGGCGAATCGGCTGGTTCGATTGGTGTAAGTTGCCAAATGGCTTCGCCTTTATCAAAGAATTTGATTGCAGGTGCAATTGGCGAAAGTGGTGCGGGCATCAACCCAACAATGACCCCAGTGCCATTAGCAGAAGGTGAAAAACAAGGCGTTGAGTTTTTACAAAAAGCGGGCATTAAGTCAATCAAAGAATTGAGAGCGATGTCAACCCGTGATATTTATGAAATTTATAATGAATCGAAACGTTTTGGTTTCCCGATTGTGATTGATAATTATTTTTTACCAAAACCTCTTCCACAAATTTTTGCATCAAAAGAACAAGCTCAAGTACCATTACTCTTGGGTTGGAACTCGGCCGAAATACCTGGCGGTGCATTTATGCTTGGAATGCCAAATACAACCGAAAACTTTATTACGAGAGTAAAAAAGGAATATCCGAATGATGCAGATGAAGTATTAAAATTGTATCCGCACACCAACGAGAAAGAAGTAGAACTTTCGGCAACTCAGTTGGCTTCTGATAGATTTATCTCTTACTCTACTTGGAAATGGTTCGATTTACACCGCAATAATTCTGCTCAGCCAGTTTACCGTTATTTATATAGTAAAATCCGCCCCGATTTAGTGGATAAATCGTTGGCTTCGGGCTTGGCTGGTGGAACCGTAAGAGCCGATGGCAATACACCAAGACCTAAAGCCATTGGAGCTCCGCACGCATGCGAGATTGAGTATGCCATGGGAAATCTTAGCCGTATAAAAGACTATGCTTGGACAGCCGATGACTTTAAAGTATCTGATACGATGCTCAATTATTTTGCCAATTTTATTAAAAATGGCAATCCAAACGGCGAAAAACTACCCGAATGGACAGTAGCGAAATCGGGTGATACAACACCACCAGTCATGATTATTAATACCGAATCTCGCACCGAAAAATCAACGATTGATGCTCGCTACGAGTTTTTAGATAAAGCATATAAAAACAAGTAAATCTACAAATGCTGGCAGGGTTTTAAAACCTGCCAGCGTTAAAAAACAACAAAATGACAACAAGACGAGAGTTTCTTAAAAATACTTCACTTTTAGCAACTGCGGCAGCCGTAACACCATTTTCAGAAGTAATGGCTGGGTTGATGAAAGAAAATAAATTAGGTATTCAGCTTTTTTCGATTCCAAAAATGCTCTCTGAGGATTTTATGGGCGGAATAATGATGCTACAATCGCAAGGCTATAAAGAAATCGAACTCTTCGGGCCGTTTCCGTTTAGTGCCGAAAAAGCAAAAAAAGGCTGGGAAGCAGCAGGAAAAATGCTTGGTTTTTCGGGAAGTGGGTATTATGGCAAATCGGCCAAAGAAGTAAGAAAAATTCTTGACGACCACGGTATGAGTAGCCCAAGTACACACACTGACCTCGACACGCTGGAGCAAAACATGGGGGCTTTAGGCGAAGCCGCAAGTATTTTGGGCCATAAATACGTGACACTTCCTGCCATTCCAGACGACCGCCGTAAAACACTCGACGATTATAAACGCATTGCAGAGTCTTTCAATAAAATTGGAGCCGAAGCCAAGAAGAATGGAATCCGTTTTGGCTACCATAATCACGGTTATGGCATTAAGCCAGTGAATGGACAAATTCCGTTACAAATTATCTTGAATAATACTGACCCGAATTTGGTATTTTTTGAAATGGATATTTTTTGGACAACCTGTGGCGGTGCAGACCCAATCGAGTATTTATCAAAATACCCAAATCGCTACAAAATGCTTCACCTCAAAGATATGAAAGAGAAAAAACAATTTGCGGGTGATGGTAGCGGAATGCAAGACTGGATGCCGATGTTTTCACTAATGGCTTCGGCTGGCGACGGTGTACTTGATTTACAAGGAATTATAAAAAAAGCCAAAGCTGTTGGCGTTGAGCATTTCTTTGTAGAGCAAGATATGGTGGCAAATCCGCAAGTGGCTTTAAAACGCAGCTCGGATTATTTGATAAGCAAAATTTAAATTCAATTAAGAATGTAGAATTACAGAAAACAGTTCTTCAACTAATTTCATTCTTAATTCCTAATTTTCAATTCCCATTTCCCTCTATGAAAACCCTACTATCAACCCTTTCTTTTTTGTGCATCTTGCTATCGGCAAAGGCACAAAAACAGATTTTCCTCTATGAAGGCAAGCCCACAGGCTCAGAAAAATGGACTTGGGAAGAAGCAATTTCAGAGAAAAACATGTTCAATACAAAGGTAGTTTACAACGTTTCTCGTCCTTCGATAACTGCCTATGTTCCTGAAAAGCCCAACGGTACAGCTATCGTAATTGCTCCAGGGGGTGCCTTCCATACGCTTTCGATTGATAGTGAAGGTATTGACGTAGCCAAATGGCTAAATGCCAAAGGCGTAACTGCTTTTGTACTAAAATACCGAGTGGCACGTAGTTTCACTGACGACCCCGTAAAAGAAATCATGGGTAAAATGAGCAATTTCAAAACACTTGATGAAGAAAATGCTCCCATAATTCCGCTTGCTACTCAGGATTGCATGAATGCAGTAAAATATCTGCGTGAACACGCTGCTGAATATAAAATTGACCCGAAACGTATTGGTTTTATGGGTTTTTCGGCAGGTGGAACACTCACGATGTCGGTGGTTTATAGTGCCGATGATACCAACAGACCAAATTTCGTAGCCCCGATTTATGCTTACGAAAATGCCATCATTGGCTCGAATATGCCCAAAGAAAAAACACCAATTTTTGTAGCCGTAGCAGGCGACGACCAACTGGGTTTTATGCCGCACAGTATTAATATTTATAAAAAATGGTTCGATGCTAAACAACCTGCCGAATTACATATTTACGAAAAAGGTGGACACGGATTCGGAATGAGGAAAACCAATACATCGAGCGAAGGTTGGATTGAAAACTTTGGTAATTGGCTCAAAATGCAAGGATATTTGAAGTAAATCGCCCCGAAAAACTATGAAAAAATCAATACTCTTAGTACTTATTTCATTTAGTGTTTTTGCACAGTCAAAACCCGACTATTCAAAGTCAGTCATCGAGGCCTCAAAATCTTGGATTGATATTGATTATGCGGGCGATGGAATTATTGGGCATAAATTAGATATTTTTTTGCCCAAAGAAGGAAAAGCTCCATTTCCAGTGGTAATTACGATTTACGGTAGTGCGTGGTTTTCAAACTCTTCAAAAGGTAGTTGTTTCAATGATGGTTTGGGGCAAACGCTTTTAAAAAACGGTTTTGCTGTGGTGAGTATCAATCATCGTTCGAGCCGAGATGCTGTTTGGCCTGCCCAAATCCATGATGTGAAGGCCGCCATTCGCTTCATTCGAGCAAACGCTCTGTTTTTTTCGTTAGATACTTCGTTTTTAGGTGCTACTGGTTTTTCTTCGGGCGGACATCTTTCTACAATGGTTGGAGTAACAAGCGGCATCAAATCTACCACAATCAATAATTTACCGATAGATTTAGAAGGAAATATTGGTAAAAATCAGAGCGAAAGCAGCCACATTGATGCCGTGGTCGATTGGTTTGGTCCGACTGATTTTCTTTTGATGGATGCTTGCGGGAGTTCGTTTAGCCATAACGAGGCAAAATCGCCCGAATCAACTTTAATAGGTGGAGCAATTCAAGAAAACAAGGATAAAGTAGCATTGGCGAATCCGATGAGTTATGTGAGTAAGCATACGCCTCCATTTCTTATCTTTCACGGTACAAAAGACCCGCTCGTGCCACCTTGTGAAAGCGAAAAGCTGTACGAAAAGCTACAAAAAGAAGGTGTAAAAAGTGAATTAGTCATTGTGGAAGGTGGCGGACACGGCCCTGGAGTGATGATTGATAAATATTATGCTCAGATGATTACCTTTTTTAAATCGAAAGCAAAGAAATAATTTCAAAACTATGAAAAAACTACTCTTTTTCTCATTTATATCACTTTCAACCTTCGCTCAAAACATTATTCAAACAGCTAATGGAAAAGTTGAAGGTTATGCCAAAGAAAACGTACGAATATTTAAAAGTATTCCGTTTGCAGCTCCGCCAGTAGGCGAATTTCGCTGGAAAGCACCACAACCAGTACAAAACTGGACTGGCGTAAAAAAATGCACAGAGTTTTCGGCAAGTCCGATTCAAAATAAGCCTCAACCTTTTTCCTGCTGGACAGAGGAATTTATTGCCAAGCCAGAGCCGTTGAGCGAAGATTGTTTATACTTAAACGTTTGGACAACTGCAAAATCGGCCAAAGAAAAGCAGCCCGTCATTGTCTGGATTTATGGCGGTGGGTTAAACAGCGGCTCGGCCAATTGTGACATTTACGATGGCGAAGAAATGGCTAAAAAAGGCGTAGTTTTCGTGAGTATCAATTACAGAGTTGGCGTCATGGGTTTCATGGCTCACCCCGAATTGAGTAAAGAGTCTGGTTATAATTCTTCGGGAAATTATGGTTTTCTCGACCAAATTGCGGCCTTGAAATGGGTTCAGAGAAACATTGCAGCCTTTGGTGGCGACCCAAACAACGTAACTATTGCAGGGCAATCGGCAGGGGCATTTAGTGTCAATGCCATGATTGCATCGCCATTGGCAAAAGGATTATTTCATAAAGCAATTCCACAAAGTGGCGGGCTGTTATCCAACAGATTTAGTCAAAACTTGGCAGAATCGGAGCAACAAGGCTTGAAATTTATGGAAAAAATAAATTGTACTTCAATTGCTGAATTAAGAAAAAAATCGGCTAATGAGCTTCAACAAGCAAGTAATTTACAAGGTTTCGGTCGATTTGGTACAACGATGGACGGCTATGTATTACCAACAAATATTTTTGAGCATTTCAAAAAAGGATTACACAATCAAGTACCAATCATGACAGGTTGGGTAACGGGAGATGGTGGTTTAATGGGCGTTCCAAAAACAACACTGGACGAATATAAGAAAGAAGCTCAAACAAAATACGGAGCAAAAGTTGATGAGTTTCTAAAAATTTTCCCTGCCTCAACCGACGAAGAAGCAAAAGAAGCAAAGTTGAAACAAGGCTTGTTTGGTTTTGCAGGAATGCCTTCGCATTTACTGGCTATTTACACCAATAAGCCCGCCTATTTGTATCAATTTAGCCACGTGCCGCCTGATAAAGCGAACTTCCCAAATTATGGTGCTTTTCATACTTCCGAAGTACCTTATGCCTTACATACGCTTCATACATGGAAACGAGATTGGCAACAATTGGATAAAGAGTTAGAAAATACAATGGCATCGTATTGGGTAAATTTTGCCAAAACAGGTAATCCAAATGGAGTAGGCTTACCAACGTGGCAAACGTATGATAAACAAACAGGAAATATTTTAGAATTCGGCGATAAAACTGCTCTTAAAGCAGGATTATTCAAGAAAGAATTTGATTTTTTGGAAATGAATTCGGGGAAATAAAACCCATATTTTTTACACCAAATAAACCGTGCATGCCATTGTAGAGACAGGGTTGCCATTGTCTCTACAATGGCAACGAATAATAACTCTCCATTAATTATAAATGAAAAAATCTCTATTTTTTATCTTATCCTTATTTATTTCATCATTGATTTTTGCACAAAATCAAGAAAAACTCCTTTTTGGCGTGGCATACTATGACGAATATATGCCCTACGAACGCCTCAATAAGGATATTGCCATGATGAAAGAATCGGGCATAAACGTAGTCAGAATTGCAGAGTCAACCTGGAGTACAGTTGAGCCACAAGATAATGTTTGGGATTTTAAAAGTATTGACCGTGTGCTAAACGCTATGCACAACGCAGGTATCAAAGTCATTATTGGTACGCCCACTTATGCAATTCCAACTTGGCTGGCTAAAAAGTATCCTTCGGTTTTGGTAACAACTCCACAAGGGCAGCGAAAATATGGTGCCAGACAAAACATGGATATTACGAATGTACATTATCGTTTCCACGCCGAGCGAGTGATTCGTAAAATCATGGAACATGTAAAAAATCATCCTGCCATCATCGGCTATCAAGTGGATAACGAAACCAAGCATTACGGTACTTCAAGCGAAAACGTACAAAAGGCTTTTGTGGCCTACATGAAAGACAAATTTAAGACCTTAGATGCTGTCAATAAGGCTTTTGGTTTAGATTATTGGAGTAATAGAATCAATAAATGGGAGGATTTTCCTACGGTAGATGGCACTTTCAATGCTTCTATTAATGCGAGTTTAAACGCTGAATTTTCAAAATTTCAACGCCAACTCGTAACGAACTTTTTAGCTTGGCAAACCAAAATTGTAAAAGAATATGCCAAACCCAACCAGTTTGTAACCCAAAATTTCGACCTCGAATGGCGTGGATACTCGTTCGGTATTCAACCCGATGTTGACCATTTTGCGGCAGCGAAAGCTCTTGATGTGGCAGGTATTGATATTTATCACTCAACACAAGATAATCTGACGGGGATTGAAATTTCGCTCGGTGGAGATTTAACTCGCTCAATGAAAAACAAAAACTACTTCGTCATTGAAACCGAGGCACAGGGCTTTCCGCAGTGGGTGCCTTATCCAAATCAATTGCGTTTACAAGCATTTAGTCACGTAGCTTCGGGGGCAAATATGCTGGAATACTGGCACTGGCATTCGATTCATAATTCAGCCGAAACCTATTGGAAAGGACTTTTAAGCCATGATTTTGAGCCAAATCCAACTTATAATGAAGCCAAAACCATCGGTAAAGACTTTGCTCGATTGAGCGACAAACTTATCAATGTAAAGAAAAACAATGAAGTAGCGATACTTTTCAGCAATGAAGCTCTATCGGCTTTCAATGCGTTTAGTTTCGGATGGGGAGCCAAAGAAAATTACAATGATATTCTTCGCCCCTACTACGATGCTTTATATAAAATGAATGTCGGAACAGATTTTATTGATGGCACAAAGAACCCTGATTTGAATAAATACAAACTCATCATTGTTCCTGCTTTATACGCAGCTTCTGATGATATTCTGAAAAAACTCAATCAATATGTAAAAGAGGGAGGACATGTACTTTATACTTTCAAAAGTGGATTTTCGGACGAAAACGTAAAAGTACGAAGCACAATTCAGCCCGCCATCATTAATGAATCCTGCGGAATTTCTTATAGTCAATTTACCATTCCACAAAATGTTTCTTTGAAAAATGACCCTTTTGGTGCAGGAAAAGAAAATAAAATAAGCACATGGATGGAGTTGATTACGCCTACTACTGCCAGCGTCTTGGCCTATTACGACCATCCATCGTGGGGAACTTATGCCGCTATTACACAAAACCAATTCGGCAAAGGAGTAGCCACCTATGTAGGTTGTTTAACCACACAAACATTGACCGAAAAAATCGTAAAAAATGTCGTAGAAAAAGCCAATTTATGGAAAATCGAACAACAATTTTCGTTTCCAATAATCGTAAAATCGGGCGTAAATCAACAAGGCAAAAATATTCGATATATTTTTAATTATTCGGCTATTCCTCAGCAGGTAAAATATGCTTTTAGTAACGGAACAGAATTACTTTCTAATCAATCTATTTCAAAAGATACAAATCTAAATTTAGAGGCTTGGGGTGTAAAGATTGTAGAAGAAAAATAGAATATCATTGTGGATACAAACAGTAGAGACAACGCATGCTTTATCTCTACAACAATACCTAAATTAAAATTTTACAATAAAATGAAAAAACTCCTAATCCTCATCGTTTTTCACTTATCCCTTATCACCTTTGCCCAAAATACTGGTAAAGTAGTAAGTTTTACGCTTAATTCAAAAGCCCTGCAAAACACAGGCGGAGAAGACCCCAACCGTAAAGTTTCGGTATATCTTCCACCTAATTATGATGCTTCTACGCAGCGTTATCCTGTTATTTATTACTTGCATGGATTTATG
Organism: Cytophagaceae bacterium; assembly: GCA_027488335.1. Taxonomy (GTDB): domain Bacteria; phylum Bacteroidota; class Bacteroidia; order Cytophagales; family Spirosomataceae; genus Emticicia. Next base: position 19,489 of record JAIYBU010000191.1, on the reverse strand, counting down.
GGGAAAGACAATATTTTTCCACAAATGCAGAAGATTCTGGATGAAGGCATTGCTCGCCAAAAAATCAAACCTTTTATTTTTGTTCAAGCCGACCAATACACAATTTTTGAAGGAAGTTTTTACTCAAACTCCTCACTAACAGGCAATTGGGATGAATTTGAGAGCAAAGAATTGGTAGAATATATGGATAAAAACTACCGAACGCTCGCCACTCGTGAAAGCCGTGGAATTGCAGGCCATTCGATGGGCGGTTATGGTGCTTTCAAAATCGGAATGCTTCACCCCGAAGTTTTTAGTAGCATTTATGCACTCAGCCCAGGTTTACTGGCAATGGTGAAAGAATTTGGACCAAATAGTACTTCTTTTAAGGACGTTCAGAACGTAAAAACGGTCGAAGATTTAAAGAAAACTTATTATCCAAAAGTGCTGGTTGCAGTAGGGCGAGCTTGGTCACCAAACCCAAATAAACCACCATTTTTCTGTGATTTTCCGTTTAGTTATGAAGGCGATAAAATGATTGTCAATCAATCAATTTTAGAAAAATGGGAGGCTAATATGCCTGTTTACATGGTAGATAAATATGCCGATAATCTACGAAAAATGACCGCCATCAAACTCGATTGGGGACGAAACGATTCACCACGATTTCCTGTACAAATCGGCATGTTGAGCCAGCGTTTAGAAAATCTGGGAATCAATCATTTTTCTGAAGAATATATTGGCGACCACGGCAACAAAATATGGACAATGGACGGTCGTGTCTTAAACGACTTACTACCATTTTTCAATGATTATTTGAAATTTTGATTTTTAATATACCAAATCATAGTAGAGATGCTACAGGTAAAGTCTCTACGGGAAATTAAACACCTAAAAACTATGAAAAAACTCTTCTATTTAGCCCTAATTCTTTTTACCTTTTCAGCCAAAGCCTCAACGGTTGATACATTAGATGTGCCAAGTGCCGTCATGAACAAAGCCTACAAAGCCGCAATAGTTTTACCAGCTTCTTACACAAAAAATCAAGCAAATTACCCAGTTTTATATCTCCTTCATGGTGGTGGTGGGCATTTTCGTGATTGGCTGACTTCCACACCCGACAAAAATCTCGTTAAAAACCTTGCCGATAAATATAATTTAATCATCGTAATGCCTGAAGGTGAAACCTTTGGCTGGTACATGGATAGTCCTTTCGACCAAAATAATAAGTTTGAAACTTATATTACGAAAGAAGTGATTCAAAAAATTGATGCTACTTACCGTACCGTTAAAAGCAACAAAGGCCGTGTAATTACGGGGCTTTCGATGGGCGGACACGGTGCGATGTATCTTTCTACTCGACACCCAGATTTGTTTGGAGCAGCTGGCACGATGAGCGGTGCAATGGATATGAATTATACAAAATTTAAAGTAAACGCTGATTTTACGAAATCACTAAAAGACCGTTTTGAAAAACTTTTAGGTACTTCTGATGTTTCGCAAGAAGTTTATGTAAAAAATTCAATCGTCAATATGGTTGATGCTATCAAGAAAAACGCTATGCCAATTATCATTGATTGTGGTGTAGATGATTTCTTGATTGATGCCAATCGTGAATTACATAGCCGACTTTTATATACCAATGTTTCACACGATTACACCGAACGTCCAGGGGCTCATACATGGCCTTATTGGGAAAATTCATTGCCTTATCATGTACTTTTCTTCCATAATGTTCTGAAAAAGAATGGTGTAGTTGTAGAATAATTTTTAGCTTTTTGCCACGAATTAAATGAGTGTATTCGTGGCAAATCAAACGATTTCAACTTACATGAAAAAATTCATCTATTCTCTCCTTACGATTGGTATTATATCGTTAAGTTTTTTTGCTTTTAAGCCCAAGAAAACCAAAAATCCAGCGATGAAGCGTCCAAACATCGTTTTCATTATGTCGGATGACCATGCCTACCAAGCAATTTCGGCGTATGATAAACGGCTTACGCAAACGCCGAATATTGACCGAATTGCCAAAGAAGGAATGTTGTTTACAAATGCCTGCGTAACAAACTCGATTTGTGCTCCATCCAGAGCAGTGATTTTAACAGGAAAACATAGCCATCTGAATGGAAAAATTGATAATTATTTTCCGTTTGACACGACTAATATTACTTTCCCACAAATCCTACAAAAAGCTGGTTATCAGACTGCTATGTTTGGAAAACTGCACTTTGGAAATAATCCAAAAGGCTTTGATGAATTTCAGATTTTACCCGACCAAGGCGACTATTACAACCCTGATTTTATCACCAAAAAAGAAGGCAAAAAGAAGTTGACAGGTTATGTAACCGACCTCATAACAGATATTACGTTGAATTGGTTAAAAAACGAGCGTGATGAAGAAAAACCGTTCTTTTTGGCTTATCTACACAAAGCTCCGCACCGTGAATGGCTTCCCGCCGAACGACATTTCAAGGAGTATTTGAAGAAAAATTTTCCTGAGCCAACTACTCTTTTCGATAATTACGAAGGTCGTGGCAGGGCTTCAAAAGAAGCAGAAATGAACCTCCTCACACACATGAACTGGGCGGGCGATTCTAAGATTTTTCCTGAAAACATGGATAAACTTGGCATCAAAGAATCGCATGCGTATGACAAACGAAATTATAATTATACCGTGGGTAGAATGAACGCCCAACAACGCAAAGTTTGGGATGAAGCCTACGGGAAAATGAACGAAGAGTTCGTTAAACGCTACCCAAGCATGACCGAAAAAGATAAAATGAAATGGCGTTACCAACGCTATATGCAAGATTATCTGGGAAGTATCGCAGCGGTTGATGAGGGCGTTGGACAAGTTTTAGATTTCTTAAAAAACAACAATTTAGAAGAAAACACCATCGTAGTTTATACTTCTGACCAAGGGTTTTATTTGGGTGAACATGGCTGGTTTGATAAGCGATTTATTTTTGATGAATCTTTCAAAACTCCGTTGCTGGTTAAGTGGCCGAACGTCATAAAAGCAGGTTCTAAAAACACCCAAATGGTTCAGAATCTTGATTTTGCACAAACGTTTCTTGAAGCAGCAGGAATTACTCCCCCTTCTGATATGCAAGGTGAAAGTCTGATTCCAATTTTTAAAGGACAAGGAAAGAATTTCAGAGATGCAGCTTACTATCATTATTACGAATATCCAAGTGTTCACATGGTGAAGCGTCATTACGGAATTGTCACGGAAAAATACAAATTAGTTCATTTCTATTATGATGTCGATGAATGGGAATTATACGACCGTGTAAACGATAAAAACGAAATGAAAAATGTTTATAACGACCCTAAATACGCTAAAGTAAAAGCTGATTTACATAAAAAATTAGCTGCTCTTCGTGTGAAATACAAAGACTCCGAAACTTTGGATAAAATGTATATTGAAAAGTACGACCAACTGGTAAAGGCTGGGAAAATATTTAAATAAACTTAAATTAAAAATGGCACACTGATGACTCGGATATACCATCGCAGATAAATACGGACTTTTATGAATCTGTGAGAATCAGCATTATAGATAGTATCAGTATCATCAGCGTGTCAATTATTAGATAGATATGCTCGCAACACTCGGTTTCGCTACAATAATTGTCTTCTTAGTACTAATAATGACTAAGAAAATGTCGGTCATGACAGCTCTGGTTATTACGCCAATAATCTTTGGTTTAATTGCAAGTTTTTCACCCAAAGAACTGGGCGAATTTGCCATTGCGGGCATCAAACAAGTTGCTCCAACAGGTATCTTATTGATGTTTGCAGTGCTGTATTTTGCCACAATGCTTGATGCGGGACTTTTCGACCCTGTGATAGCAGCAATCATAAAATCAGTAAAAGGCGACCCTCTAAAAGTAATCATCGGAACGGCTATTCTAACAATGATTGTGCATCTCGATGGGGATGGAACAGCTACTTTTATGATTGTACTTTCGGCATTTTTACCGATTTATAAACAACTAAAAATCAATCGTTTAGTATTATCCAGCATTGTTGCTTTAAGCGTTGGGCCTATGCACCTTGTGCCGTGGTCAGGAACATCAGCAAGAGCTATTTCTACTTTAAAATCAGATGCCGTACATATCTTCAACCCCAATATTCCTGCCATTGTTGGCGGAATCATTTGGGTACTTTTTGTAGCTTATATTTTTGGTAAAAAAGAAAGAAAACGACTCGGAATTATTGATTTTCAATACAATCATAAAGAAAATCTTAGCGAAGAACAACAAGGTTTGAGAAGGCCTAAACTACTTATTTTTAATGCTATTCTTACGATTACATTAATTATCGCACTGATGAAAGGTTGGATTCCTGCCGCTGTACTTTTTGTGATAGCAAGCATGGTTGCTTTGCTCATAAATTACCCAAAACTCACCGACCAACAGAAAGTTATGAAGGCTCATGGAACGAATATTTTCATGGTTTCGAGTATGATTTTTGCCGCAGGAATTTTCTCAGGAATCTTAACAGGCTCAAAAATGATTGAAGAAATGGCCAATGCTTTGGTGGCTTTGATTCCACAAACCCATGCCAATCTTTTGCCTACCCTTACAGCTATTACGAGCTTACCTGCCAGTATGTTATTCACGCCCGATGCGTATTACTTTGGAGTTGTACCAATTTTGAGCCAGACAGCGACTCAATTTGGCATCGACCAACTCGAAATCGGTCGTGCTGCTTTGCTCGGACAAATGACTGTCGGTTTTCCGATTAGTCCGCTTACGGCTTCCACATTTTTATTAGTAGGCTTGGCAGAAGTTGATTTGGGCGAACATCAACGCCATACATTCAAATGGGCATGGGGAACAACGATTGTAATGACGATTGTAGCAATTTTAACAGGGTCGATACATGTATGAAAAATCAAATCAGAATAGGTTGTGGAGCAGGTTTTTCGGGCGATAGAATCGAGCCAGCTATTGTTTTGGCCGAAAAAGGCAAGTTAGATTATTTGGTATTAGAATGTTTAGCCGAACGCACCATTGCACTCGCTAACAAACGCAAAATGGCCGACCCAACCAAAGGCTACGACCCACTTTTGGAGCGTAGAATCGAAACGCTTTTACCTCATTTAGTAAAAAATAATATTCGACTGATTACCAATATGGGTGCAGCAAACCCAATTGAAGGTGCAAAAAAAATCATTGAGATAGCTAAAAAACAAGAAATTACTATAAAAGTTGCTGCCGTAAGTGGAGATGAATTAAGAATTAATACTATTGATGGCATCTCAATAAATGACTTAAAGGTTTTTGGAAATGAATCGTTTTCGCTGGAAATGTTGAAAAATGAAATTCATCCAGAACACTCCCTAACTTCCAATTCTCAACTCCTAATTTCAATGAACGCTTACCTCGGCATTGAAGGGATTTTAGAAGCCTTACAGGCAGATGCTCAGATAATTATCACAGGACGAGTAGCCGACCCTTCACTTTTTCTTGCTCCGATGATTCATGAATTTGGCTGGAAAACCGATGATTATGATTTACTCGGCAAAGGCACAGTAATTGGGCATTTGATGGAATGTGCAGGACAAATCTCAGGTGGATATTTTGCCGACCCAATCAAAAAACCAGTCGAAAACATGGAAAACTTAGGACATCCATTCGCTGATGTTTTTGCTGATGGCTCGGCAATTATTAGCAAAGTAGAAGGAACTGGTGGTATAATTAATCTACAAACTGCCAAAGAACAATTACTTTACGAAGTAATCAATCCAAACGAATATTATACCCCCGACGTCATTGCCGATTTCACAAGCGTACAGTTGAAAGAAATAGCCCAAAACCAAGTTCGGGTAACAGGCGGAAGCGGCAAACAAAAGCCAAAAGCCTATAAAGTCAGTGTCGGCTATAAAGCCTTTTGGCAAGGTGAAGGCGAAATTTCGTATGCAGGCCCAACCGCCTACGAAAGAGCAAAATTAGCAGGCGACACCATCGAAAAGCGTCTAAAATCCCAATTTGAAGAAATTCAGATAAATTATATTGGAATAAATTCAACATTCGGAAATTGGTGGCTGAGCGAAGCCGAAGCCCCGATTCCCGAAGTTCGCCTCCGAGTAGCTGCGAAAGCCCAAACCCACGCTGATGCCGCTCTAATCGGCGAAGAAGTTGAGGCACTTTATACCAACGGCCCAGCAGGTGGTGGTGGCGTGAGAAAATACGTCAATGAAGTAATCGGTATCGTTTCAGTTTTGGTGGATAGAAACAAAGTTTTACCACAAATTTCAATTTTTAAATCATGAATAAGGAAGATATGAATCCCCCTTTAGGGGTTAAGGGTATGAAGCTATACGACATAGCCCACAGTCGGGCAGGCGATAAAGGTAATATTTCAACACTTTCGCTGATTCCTTTCAACGAAACCGATTATAAAATGCTTTGTGAGAAAGTTACGATTGAAAAGGTAAAACACCATTTCTCTGGAATTATTTCTGGCGAAATTATTCGTTACGAAATGCCCAATATTTCATCCTTACTTTTTGTTTGTCAAGATGCCTTGGCGGGTGGAGTAACGACTTCCTTGCGAATAGACACACACGGAAAAGCACTAAGTTACAAACTTTTAGAGATGGAAATATAGTTCACCATTTTATTCATAAAACGCATAATTCAAGTATTTACATGCTATTTCAGTATTAATTTTCTCAATATATATTTTAGTTTTCAATTCCATTTTAAACAAATGAAAAAAACAATTCTTTCTCTTTTTGCCTCATGCTGTTTGCTTATTCAAACAGCTGATGCACAATTACAAACAGGCGAAAATGTAGGCGTAACAACAACTGATGCAGGCAAGGTGCGTGGCTACATTAACAATGGCATTTTCACTTACAAAGGCATTCCGTATGCCGAAGCAAAGCGTTTTGAAGCTCCACAAAAGCCAAAAGCATGGTCGAATGTTCGTAGCTCAATGACTTATGGGCCTGTTGCACCATTGATGGACCCAACAACAAATGTTATGGACGAAAGTGAGTTCGTTTTTGACCACAGTTGGGGCTTTACCAACGAAGATTGTATGCGTATCAATGTCTGGACTCCAGGCATCAATGATGGCAAAAAACGTCCTGTTTTATTTTGGATTCACGGTGGTGGTTTTACGGCTGGGTCATCTCAGGAATTACCTTCGTACGATGGCGAAAATTTAGCTAAAAAAGGCGATGTCGTAGTCGTTTCAATCAATCACCGACTCAATATTTTGGGTTATCTCGACCTTTCTGCTTATGGAGAAAAATATAAGAACTCAGCCAATAATAGTGTGTTAGATATGAAGGCAGCTTTAGAATGGGTAAAAACCAATATCTCGAATTTCGGTGGCGACCCAAATAATGTGACCATCTTTGGGCAATCAGGCGGTGGAGCAAAGGTAAATACTTTGATGGCAATGCCTTCGGCTAAAGGTCTTTTCCACAAAGCCATTAATCAAAGTGGAGCTTTCCGCACAGCCATGCTCGATAAAGCAACTACTCAAGCAATCGGTGCAGAAGTTTTGAAAGAACTCAATATTTCAGCCGATAAAGTGGATGAAATTCAGAAAGTTCCGTTTCAAACACTAAGCGATGCAGGTAAAAAAGCTCTTAAAACGATTGCCGATAAAATGAAAGCTGAAGGCAAACCAGTAATTGGATTCGGTCTTAGTTGGGGCCCAAGTGCTGATGGCGAAGTTTTACCTTACCAATTATTCTCAAATGAGGCTTTTGAATTATCAAAAAACATTCCTTTGATGATTGGTACAACCATTAATGAATTTGCCGTTTTCAGAGGTGGAATTCCGAGTACTGCAAGCGAAGAACAAGCCAAAGAAGCCATCAAAAAAGTTTATGGCGATAAAACAGACGCCTACATTGCGGCCGTAAAAAAAGCCTATCCAAACGGCAAAATGAGCGAAATGTTAAGTTATGATGTCACTTTCCGCCCAGGTGCAGTACAACAAGCTAATCAAAAATCAGCTCTCGCAGGTGGAGCCAATACCTATATGTACCTTTTCGATTGGCAGTCGCCAGTGATGGACGGCAAATACAAAGCTGTTCACTGTATGGAAATTGCTTTCTGCTTCGATAATATTCAACGCACCAAAAATATGACTGGCGGCACTAAAGAGGCCCAAGCTTTGGCCGATAAAATGAGTTTAGCATGGATAAATTTTGCGAAGGTTGGCAATCCAAACCACAAAGGTTTACCAAACTGGCCAGCGTATAATTCATCTAATACGGCGACTATGCACTTTGATAATACGTGCGTGGTAAAACCACAAATGGATAAAGAATTGTTTGAAGTTGTAAAATAATTTTAATTATTCGAACTTTAACGTCGGCAAGCAGTTCCACATAGGTTCAATCCTTGCCGACGTTGGTTAGCTCTTGTTTGTTTCCCACAACTTTTCAAACAAGCTTTATTAAACTTTATTCAAACCTTGCAAAAACCTATTAGAATGAACAAAAGAACTTTTCTCAAAACTTCCTCAGTTTTGGCTGCTGGAGCGGCATTTCCACAATTATTTTCATGTGCTGAAAAACCAAAATCTGACCCACGCACCAACTGGGCGGGAAACTTAACATATAGCACCGATAATCTGCACACACCCAAAACCGTAGCAGAATTACAAGAAACCATCAAAAAAGTAAAGAAAGTTCGTGGTCTTGGGACTAAACACTGCTTCAATAAAATTGCTGATAGCACCGAAAACCAAATCTCATCGGCAGAATTCAATAAGATTATTTCGCTTGATAAAGAAAAACAAACCATAACTGTAGAAGCAGGCATTAAATACGGTGATTTATGCAAATATCTTGATGATAATGGCTTTGCACTTTATAATTTGGCCTCACTTCCTCATATTTCGGTGGCTGGTGCGTGTGCTACTGCCACGCACGGTTCTGGTATCAAAAATGGAAATTTGGCCACGCAAGTAGTGGCATTAGAGTTTGTTAATGGTAAAGGTGAAATCGTTAGTTTATCGAAAGAAAAAGATGGCGAAGAATTCACGATGGCGGTTGTCAATTTGGGAGCTTTGGGAATCATCACAAAAATGACGTTGGCCCTGCAACCAACTTTCAAAATGAAGCAAGTAGTTTATCAAAATTTGCCGATGGCAGAGCTGGAAAAAAACTTTGAGGCCATCATGTCGGCAGGATATAGCGTAAGTTTATTTACCGATTGGACAAAGAAAAACATCAGCGAAGTTTGGATAAAAAGCAAAGCTGATGCTATGAAAGAAATTGCCCCAGAGTTTTACGGAGCAAAACTTCAAACCAAAAACCTTCACCCAATCGAAGCTCTCGACCCAGTAAATTGTACTGACCAAATGGGCATTGAAGGCCCGTGGTACGAGCGTATGCCACACTTTAAAATGGGTTTTACACCAAGTAGTGGCAAAGAACTGCAATCAGAGTTTTTTATTCCCTTTGAAAATGCCTACGAAGGATTAATGGCCATCGAAAAACTCAACGAGAAAGTTACACCACATTTATTCATCACCGAAGTACGAGCCATTGCGGGCGATGATTTACCGATGAGTCCGATGTATAAGAAAACCTGTGTGGCTTTTCACTTTACTTGGAAACAAGAAACAGAAGAAGTATTAAAAGTACTGCCATTCATCGAAGAAGCACTTGCCCCATTTAATCCAAGACCGCATTGGGGAAAAATATTCACTTTAAAACCCTCTGTTTTGCAGTCAAGAATCGCAAAGTTGAATGATTTCAAGGCATTAATGACCAAACATGACCCCGAAGGTAAATTCAGAAACGAATACATTGATACAAATTTATTCGCTTAAAGAAACTTTTAGAATATCAATACTACAACCGTAAGTTTTTAACGAAACTTACAGTTGTAGTTTAACCCCAAAAACAGCCAACTAAAGCCCTGTCGATTTCTCCATCGCTTCGGTGTATCTCGTTCCAATTACTTTTACTTCTTCTGAGGCGACAGTTAATTCGACTAATTCTGAATCTGTAAAGGTAATGTTTATTGCTCCGTTATTTTCGGTCAAACGATGAAGTTTTGTAGTACCTGGAATCGGTACAATCCACGGTCTTTGAGCCAAAATCCATGCAATAGCAATTTGAGCATAGGTGGCTTCTTTTGCTTTACTAAAACGGTCGATAATGTCTAATAATTTTTTGTTAGAAACTCGTGCCTCTTCAGTATATCGTGGTAAAGTATTCCGAATATCTCCTTCGGCAAATTTAATTGTTTCGTCTAATTTTCCTGTCAAAAACCCTCTTCCGAGTGGGCTAAACGGCACTAAACCAATACCAAGTTCTTCGATGGTTGGAATAATTTCAGTTTCGTGTTGGCGTGTCCAAAGCGAATATTCTGATTGTAAGGCCGTTACTGTTTGCTCAGCATGAGCCTTACGAATCGTACTTGCACCTGCTTCCGAAAGTCCAAAGTGTTTTACTTTTCCTTCTTTAATCAAATCTTTTACCGTTCCTGCAACCTCTTCGATTGGTACATTTGGGTCAACTCGGTGTTGATAAAACAAGTCAATTACCTCAACTCTAAGCCTTTTTAGTGAGTCTTCGGCCACTTTTCTGATGTTTTCGGGACGAGAGTTTACACCCGACATTTTTCCATCAACGATATTGAAACCAAATTTTGTAGCAATGACTACCTCATTCTTAAATGGAGCTAAGGCTTCACCTACTAACTCTTCATTGGTATATGGACCATAAACTTCGGCCGTATCAAAAAATGTAATTCCTTGCTCAACCGCAGCACGAATCACGTTTATCATTTCTGACTTTTCACCCGCCGGGCCATAACCAAAACTCATTCCCATACAGCCCAACCCAATGGCTGAAACTTCTAACTCTTTTCCGATTATTCTGGTTTTCATTGTTGATAAATTTAGTTTTTTAATATTGTAAAATATTTTAAGCCTTCCGAAACTTCACAGGACTCATCTCAGTATGTTTTTTAAAGAAATTATTAAAATGTGTAACTTCTTGAAAACCAAGCGAATAAGCAATTTCTGAAACATTCCATTTACTTTGTTTAAGCATAATTTGGGCTTCTTGTAAAAGCCTTTCACCAATTAAATTTGATGTCGTTTTACCACTGGTTTCTTTCACGGCTCGATTGAGGTGATTGACATGCACATTGAGTTGGTCGGCAAAATCAGAAGCTGTACGTAGTTTGATTTCCGTATGGTTTTCATCAATCGGGAACTGTCGTTCGAGTAACTCTAAAAAAAGCCAATAGATTCGCTGCGAAGCATTGATAGGCAACTGCTCGATGCGTGTCGATGGGCGAGTTTTCATGGCATAATGAATCAATTCATAAATCTGATTTCGGATAGCATCGTATTTATGGATGTACTCTGAGCTGAGTTCGGTTTCTATTTTTTCAAAAATTCCGCATAAATAATCAAACTGGGTACTATCTAACTCAAAAACATGTGTACCAGTCGGCTGAAATACTTCGTACTGAATCAGATTGCCGAACTGATTAAAAAATCTATCATTGAAAATCACATAGAATCCCGAAACTTCGCCCTCCATGTGTTCCCATTTGTAAGGAATGAATGGATTGGAGAAAACAAGGGCTTGTTTCTCGAACGAGAAAACATTATCGGCATAATGAATACGGCTACTACCTCGACAAAGCGTAACTTTGAAAAAATCACGGCGGCGATACGGCACAGGTTTAGTGACAGGGTGTGGTAAGCGAAATACATTAATATGCCCAATATCTTTACTCAGATTTTCGGGAATCCAATCGAATTTACGAGTATAAAATTCTTCGAGCGATTCGTGTTTTATAGCGTTTTCCATAAAAAGTGTGTTTACAAGCGGTAATTTAACCCAACATTCCAAACCACATTATCGCCCGCAATGGTTGATTTTAGTTTACGTGTAAATATAGTTGATACATAGACAGGCAACTTTTTTCTATTAAAACTAAGCATTTGGCTGTAATAAGTACCTTTTTTATCATCTAAGGTTAGATAAAAAACTTGCGGAAAGAAGGCTAAATAATAGTTTTTTGAAATTCCGATATTCGGAAAGCGTGGTTGAAGCGAAACATAAGAACTTTTCTGAACACCATAGTTTTTATCTAAACCTTTTGAGCCTAAGATATGTAAACCCACCGAAAATTTGGCAGAATGATGCCAAACTGGCACAAATTCGGTCGCAAAAAAACGATTAGCCACCCACCTATTTTCTATGTTTCCATTGATTGTTACTTGGCTTGGACGAACCACATACGAAGGATGAGCCCCCACATGCCAACTAAAATGCTCGGTGCGTTTTGGTCGGTATCTTAGCCAAAAAATATACGACCACGGCTCACCGTTTAGCCTCCAACGAAGTTCTGGCTCAAAGAAAATATGTTTTTTCCCAACCGTTAAATTAAAAATTGCGGCAGGTTTGCCAAGCATTAGGTTTGGAAATAGCGATACGCCATTGTTCGTAATTTGAATATTGGCGGTTGCGTGCAACGGCTCTGTTTTTTTGACTGAATCGGCTTTTTGTGCAAAAATCTCAGTATTACAAAAAAGAAACAATAAGAGTACTTTTGAAAAAAGAGGAGTTTTGTTTAAGTAGTGCATTTTAATAAAAAAGGTCTATTTTCTATTACAAAACTACCGCTTTAGTACGAGGATATTAAACAAAATTCAAAGTAAAACTTACAAAAATCAAACAATGATATAGAAACATAAAGAGCTGGAATTCAACAATCCAGCTCTTTGAAATCAATGACTTATCTTCTTTTTAATTTAAACTTAGGGCATCTTTTAAAATCAAGAACGATTTTAGTTTAGCATTTAAATCAAAAATGTGCGAAGCTACCATTAACTCATCAATGCCTGTTTCTTCGATAAAAGCCGAAAGGTTTGCTTGTAGTGTTTCTTTGCTTCCATAAAACGTACAGGCAAGCATTTGATTAACGGCTTGTCTCACTTCAGGAATTTGATAAACTTCGGGGAGTTTATCAACAGGCCTTAAAGGTTTACGTTTGTTAGTGATAATGCCCACAAAAAGGCTAATGAGTGTATTTAGCAGTATACTCGCTTCTTCATCTGTATCCGCACCTAAAACATTTACGCACGCCATCACGTAAGGTTTTTCTAAAGCTTCCGATGGTTTAAAATTCTCACGATAGATTTTGATAGCCACTCGAAACTGAGCAGGTGCAAAATGCGAAGCAAAAGCATAAGGAAGTCCCATTTTGGCGGCCAGATATGCACTGTCGGTACTTGAACCTAAAATCCAAATAGGAATATCCAAGCCTTCACCTGGGAATGCTCTCACACGAGCATCACGGTTATCCTCGCTAAAATAGTCTTGCAATTGCCTAACATCTTCTGGAAAATTATGAGCAGTTTCTTGATTTCTTCGTAATGCCATGGCCGTGAGTTGGTCAGAACCTGGGGCTCTACCTAAACCTAAATCAATGCGGTTGGGGTAAATTGATTCTAACGTACCAAACTGTTCGGCAATAACTAAGGGGCTATGATTGGGCAACATAATTCCGCCCGAACCTACTCGAATCGTATTTGTTTTGCCTGCAACGTGGCCAATCAAAACTGAGGTTGCCGAACTGGCAATGTATTCCATATTGTGGTGTTCAGCCATCCAAATACGTTTATAGCCTAAATTTTCAGCATTTTTGGCAATTTCAACCGTATTTGCAATCGCCTCTTGGTGTGTTCCTCCCTCTACTACGGTGGCAAGTTCTAAAACTGATAATGGTATTTTTGTCATTCGGTGTAATCTATCTCTTTCTTTAAAAACCCCAAGCTTATTTAGAAAGTTTCTTTCTGAATAAGCCTACTAACAAAAAGAGCGACACAGTGGCCGCTCTTTTTATTTGTTTAAAATCTAATAATCAGTATTTACATACTATTTATTCTTTTACTCGTATGGCTTTTGCCTCAAACATATTCATCAACGTTCCTTTTAGATTATCGTTATCAACCTTCGTAAGTTCAACGTTTACGTCATACCCTTGAGCGGAAAAATAAAGTACAAGTTTATCAGCTGATTCTTCGATGTTTGTAATCGGAATTTTTGGTGCAGAAGCATCACCTACTAACGTAAGTTCGCCAGAAAGCTTTCCATCTTTTCTATCGAGTTTGGTTACAAATTTGGCATCTCCATTGGGTGTACCAACAACGGTAATTTCCCATTTTGCTGCAAAAAATTCAGACTGAGCAAATGTATTGAACGAAAGACCCAATACAAAAAGCACTACGAGAACACTTAGTTTTTTCATTTTATTTAGTTAATTTATAGGTTTATACTTATTTTATTCTACTTCCTTTTACCTCAATCATTCCCATAAGTTTGCCTTTTATGTTATCGGCATCTTCTTTGGTGAGTTCCATATTGAGATTCATTCCGTTGGCTGAGAACGATAATTTGATTTTTTCGGCATCTATTTCTTCTACTTTCTCAAAAGCTTGGCTTCCCATTTGTTGAGAAATCATTTTACCCGAAAGCACACCATTATTTCTTTCAATCACCATATCAATCGAAACATCTCCACCTGGTGTACCAATCATTTTGGTTGCCCATTTTCCTACAAAGAAATCATTGCCTGCCGATGCCTCTACTTTAGCTGGTTCTTTCAATGAGCTTTCGTAAGCCATTTTAAATTCAAGACCCATCACTACCATCAATGAGCCTGACTCTGCTTTTGTATTGGTGAAAACCACATAAACATCTTGCAGTTTACCCTCTACATTGTTTGGTAACTGCACAGGTACAGAGACCGATTTTGGCGTGAAATCCATTTTATCGGAAGGGTCTAAGAAAGCCGAACGCCCAAGCAATGCTCCCGTCGGACTACCCAAACGTGCTTCAATTGTTCCACCAACGGCTCCAAGCTGTGGTTTTGGTGCGGTTGCCCCTACTTGAATCTCTGAAACCCCCGTCAAATCTACTTGCTTCATAATCATATAAGCACCTGATTTTGAAGGAATTGCCAAGTTGTTTCCACCAAAAGCCATTTTGTTGATGTCCACGTATTCATCGAATCCGTGTGGGTCGATTTTTGAGTTTCTCAATATAAAACTTTGTTCCGATTTCAAGGCTGGCAAACCGTTTGAACCTTGGTCTTCATAGGCTGCACGAACAATATACACACCTTTGTTTTTATCAGATGCTGGTGCTTTGGTTGTGAATGACCCTTTTACTGGCAACGAAGATTTTGGTTTTTCGTTGGCAATATTCAAGATGTATTTCACCATTTCAGAAGCATCATTCGTCGAAATTTGTGGGTGAGCCGCCATGGCAGTTTCGCCCCAAACACCACTTCCACCCGAAATAATTTTCTTAGTAAGCGTTTCAAGAGCTTTATTATCGCCTTTATATTTCAATGCCACTTCTCGGTAAGCTGGCCCGATAGATTTTGAATCTTTTTTGTGGCAAGCCATACAATCGCTACCTTCAATGAGTTTTTTACCTGTCGCATAAGCTGCACTTGCATCGGCCGAGCGGTGTCCCATGGCAATCATGTTTTTATCGAAACCTTCGGCTAAATAATCAATAGTTACGGCAACGTTTTCCGCCGAAATTCCATTATTCAATTCGCCATCTTCTTTATCTTTTACTTTGATTTCGTAATCGAACGATTTATTGGCAATGTAGAAACTCTTGTTAGCTTTTGGCATATCAAGGCTCAATACTGGCGGTTCGTTTCCTGCCGTAATTTCCATCGATTGGCTATTGATTCCACCTTTACCATCATCAACTGTAAGAGTTGCTTTGTAAACACCTGCTTTAGTAAGTGTGAGGTTAGCCTCTTGCGTAGGAATTACTTTCACGAAACCATTTTTTGAAGTAACCTTCCATGTATATTTCAGCACATCGCCGTCCGCATCAGTTGTACCTTTTGCACTTAATTTAAGGTTGAAAGGAATCGCTCCGCCCATTTGGTTAGCCGCCACTTGAATTTGAGGTTTACGATTTCCGCCATTATATTCAATGCGAATTAGGCGAGCATCATCATTGGCCGTAAACCAACCGCTGCCATATTCAAGCATATATAAATCGCCATTATCGGCAAACTCCATGTCCATCGGATTACTGAATTTGTAACTTGGCATAAAACGCTCCATCGAAGCATAATTTCCATCTTTATCAAAACTAACGGCCATTACCCAACCACGCATCCACTCATATATAAAGTGTTTCCCATCATAATATTTAGGAAATGCTCGGTTGGCTGTTGCATAATCAGCTTTGTAATAAACTGGGCCCGACATTGGGTTACAACCGCCTGCACCCAACAACGGAAATTCTTGGCTGTTAGCGTACGAATACCAAATCATCGCACCTTTTGCTTCGGGTAATTGAATTAAACCCGTGTTGTTTGGCGACGTATTCATGGGTTTCAAGTAATCCCATTTAGCACCCGAAGTATTCGTTGCAAAATCAAATTTATTGTAGGCTTTATTATCCCCCACAAAATGAGGCCAACCATAATTTCCAGCCGTAGAGGCTTGTCCGAACTCGCAAGTTCCTGCCGCTCCACGATTCGGGTCGGCTTTTGAAGCATCAGGCCCTACATCGCCCCAATATAGTTTTCCAGTTCTTTTATCAACCGAAATTCTGTAAGGGTTACGGTGTCCCATCGTATAAATCTCTGGTCGGGTTTTGTCCATGCCTTTCGGGAAGAGGTTTCCTTCTGGAATGGTATAAGTACCATCTGGTTGCGGTTTAATTCTCAGAATTTTACCACGTAAATCGTTGGTATTGGCCGAAGATTTTTGAGCATCCCACGGACTTCTTCCTGGACGCTCATCGCTTGGGCTATATCCATTTGAGGCGTGCGGATTGGTGTTATCTCCCGTAGAAAGGAATAAATTTCCTGATTTATCCCAATCAATCGAACCACCCGTATGGCAGCATTCTTCACGTTGGGTTTCTACTTTGAGCATTTCTTTTTCAGAACTCAAATCAATGTCATCGCCTTTCATTGTAAATCTCGAAAGCACATTGTATGAGCCTTTTACGGAAGAATAATATAGATAAATCCAATGATTTTGAGCGAAATTAGGGTCTTTATTCAAGCCTAAAAGTCCATCTTCAGCCACCGATTCTTTTCCTTCTCTGTTTACATATTTAAGGCTCACAGGAAGTTTGGTAATCGTTTTAAGTGTTTTGGTCTTAGTATTATAAAGTCTTACTTCTCCTTTGCGTTGAATGAAAAGTACACGGTCGTTATCAAGTAAAGTTAGTTCTACTGGTTCATCGAGTTTTTCTTCCAAAACTACTTTCGTAAAACGATTTTCTTCTGGACGAGCCTTCGAGAAATCGAGTGGTTTTGGTGTTTCGCCACCTGCTGCATATTTGATACCCGCCCAAAGATGATTCAAGAAAAGTGGCTCCGAGAACGTTTCGTCGGTATGACCCATTGCTGTATAAAACGAGCGTCCGCCATTAAATTCTTGGTACCAGCTTATTGGATGGTCTGCTCCATTTTTACCTCCTTGATAAGATTTTTCATCAATTTTCAAGACAACATTGATTTTCGGAGAAATATCTTTGAAACTATAAAACTCATCGGTACGTTCAAACTCGTCGGGCATTCCTGCGGTAAGTTCATTCTTTTTTGTTACATAAAACTTCCCTTTCTGCACATTGTTTGGCATTGGGTGGTCGAGAAACCAAGCTCCTGCCAATTGATTATACCACGGCCAATCATATTCGGTATCGGTGGCGGCATGAATGCCCACATAACCTCCACCTGCTTGAATGTATCGCTCAAAGGAATTTTGCTGCTCGTTGTTCAGAATATCGCCCGTTGTGTTTAAGAAGATAACGGTATTGAATTTCTTCAAATTTGCTTCCGTAAATTGGCTTGCATCTTCTGTAAAACTTACTCCAAAGCCTTTTTCTTTGGCCATTTTATCTAAAGCCTTCTTACCAGCTTCGATAGATTGATGGCGAAACGCTGCCGTTTTGCTAAAAACCAATACATTAAGCTTGGTTTGTGCAAAAAGAGAGTTGACAAAAAACAACATAAAAACAGACTTTAAAAGCCCTTTTATGATTGTTGTACGCTGTTTTTTCATGTAATTGAAATTGATTTGTTTAATTATTTTTTGATTTGTTTCGCATTTGTAAAAGCATTGTATGTAACTTCTCTACACAATATTTGGTAAACTAATATTTATGATTCTGTATAATTCAAATCCTTGTGGAATGTTTCTTCTAAATTGCTAAGCCCCCAGAATGCCAATAAAATAGCCATCACTCCTACTGCCATTGCCGAGTTAACTGTTCCTATGTATGGATTCAAAAACTCAAAAAGTAGGGTTTGAGGAATAACCGTTGCACGGAGGATATTCAATGAAGAAGTCGTAACGGTAGCTCTGATATTTGTACCGTATTGTTCGGCAGCGAGTGTAAGCAAGACAATCGAATAACCCACGCAAAAGCCCAAGAACAAAATCAAAATTTTGTAAACCATGGCTGATTGATTTCCTACAATAAAAAATACAATAGCAGCTAAGGCATAAAGCGATAAATACAGACGAATGGCTTTTTTGCGACTTTGAAAATATTGGCTCACAAATCCGCCCGTTAAATCGCCGAAGGTTAGTCCTAAAAAATAATAAATAACAACCTCCGATACCGAAGGGGCTTGAGCCATACCCCAAGCTTTGGCAATTTCGGGCGTGAAAGTCATGACTACGCCATTGACATACCAAACTGGAAAACCCAAGACACAAATACTGAGGTATTTTCTGATATAATCTTTGTTTTTGAAAAGTAATCGCAAATCACCTCTGTTGCTGGTTTTTCCTTTCATTTCGTTGAAAAGCCCAGATTCCAGCACGCCTAAACGAAGAATCAACAACAAAAAACCCAAACCTCCACCTAATTGATAAGTAAATTGCCACGAGTATTTACCTCCGATGAATGCTCCGAAAATTGCTCCAAGCATTCCGCAACCACCGATTATTGCGGGGCCAATTCCTCTGAATTTTTGTGGCATTTGTTCGGTTACGAGCGTAATGGCAGCACCCAATTCGCCAGCTAAGCCAATTCCTGCCAGAAATCTTAATAGTAAATAAATTTCAAAATTTGGGGCGTAAGCATTGGCAAAAGTGGCGGAAGAATATAAAATAATAGAGCCAAATAAAACCGATAATCGCCCCATTTTATCACCGATAATTCCCCAAATGAATCCTCCGATAAGCATACCTGCCATCTGAATATTGATTAGCCAAACGCCTTTTGAAAGTAAATCAGCTTCGGCTACGCCCATCGCCAAAAGGCTGGGTTTTCTGACGACGCTCAAAATCATGATGTCGTACAAATCAACAAAAAAGCCTAAAGCCGAGGCGATAATGGCTAACCAGATATGTCTTTTCACGTTTAATGAGTGATTGAATGAATGATAGAATCAATGAATATTTAAACCCTCAAACTTGGCAAGCCCACTCCTGCCGCATCAAAACCACCATCGGCACACAGAATTTGGCCGTTGATGTAGCTTGCTTGCTCACT
>JAIYBU010000146.1 GCA_027488335.1 Cytophagaceae bacterium | reverse complement strand
TTAAAGGCACAGCGTAAGTAAGACCACGGTCAATACACTCATCAACTGAGTATTTTGGTGGGTCGATGGTGTAATCGACGAATTCTAACACGTAGTTTTCACGTGAGTCGGCGATGGGGAAGTTTTCGGCAAATACATTGAAAAGCCCTTCCATTTTGCGATTTTCGGCTGGAGTCTCAATCTGGAAAAAATCTTGAAAAGATTTTACCTGAATATCCAAGAAGTCTGGGTATTCGATGAGCGGCTTTACCGTTGCGAAACTTTTTCTACCGGTTTCTGTCAGATTCAAGGTTTGAAAAGTTTTAAGTGATATAAAATTTTAAAAATTTTGTTTAAAGCACAAAACAGACCAACAATTGAAAGGACTGAGATTTTCTGCTAAAACTTTTTTATATCGTAGTGGAGCGAATCATTATCCCTGTGCGACTATCCTACGAAAACAGTCGTGTATCGGATAAAAATTCTACTAAATGAAAAGCGTATTTTTTTGGGGTAATTCTAAATAGGGTGCGAAATTACGAAACAATAACAAAAAAACAAAGATTTATTTGCGTTTTTTCTGATATTGTGCTTTTTTAATGCATCTGTATATTAACGCATTTTGAATGCTTTAATTCAGTTTGCTTAACGCAATAATTTTAATTTTCTATGATATACAAGTTAAAAAAAACTTTGAGGTAGTAATTTATTATAAATTGCAGATAAATAGTTGTCTCAAAATTAAGGAAAACCCAGATTCTTTCTCGAGTCTATATGCTTTCAATAAAGAAATAGCTTACTAATCATGTATTATTCTTCACATTGATTGCTTAATTTTGCAAAAAAACAATAATTAAAGCTTTTTGATTGGAAAGTGTAGAACATATACAAATATCCACC
Organism: Cytophagaceae bacterium; assembly: GCA_027488335.1. GTDB lineage: Bacteria > Bacteroidota > Bacteroidia > Cytophagales > Spirosomataceae > Emticicia. The sequence goes on along the minus strand of JAIYBU010000146.1, from coordinate 11,291 downwards.
ATGAAGCGTCTAATATCGAAAATTCTAAAAAATGGCACTTAGCGAACAAGAATTACTACGCCGTCAGAAAAGACAAGACCTTATGGCAATGGGCATTGACCCATATCCTGCCGATTTATTTGAAGTAAATGTAACGGCTGCTGATATTGAAAAAAATTACGAAAATAATAAGCTCGATTATAAAAATGTGTCAATCGCAGGTCGTTTGATGTCGTTTCGTATCATGGGAAGTGCGTCTTTTGCCGAATTGCAAGATTCAACGGGCCGTATCCAATTATATTTCCGTCGTGACGACCTTTGTCCAGACGAAGACAAAACCCTTTACAACACAGTTTTTAAGAAACTCCTTGATATTGGTGATATTATTGGCGTAAAAGGCTATGTTTTCACCACCCAAACTGGCGAAACTTCGATTCACGTAACCGAATTTAAGATTCTCAATAAATCGCTTCGCCCGTTGCCAGTCGTAAAAGAGGTTGATGGTAAAACATTCGATGCCTTCTCTGACCCCGAGCAACGCTATCGCCAACGCTATGTAGATTTAATTGTAAACCCACAGGTAAAAGATGTTTTTGTTAAGCGTGCAAGAATCATCAGCACGATGCGAAAAATGTTTGATGAGAAAGGTTGGCTTGAAGTAGAAACACCAATTTTACAGCCGATTCATGGTGGAGCAGCCGCACGTCCGTTTGCTACGCACCACAATACGCTCGATATGCCATTGTATATGCGTATCGCTAACGAACTATACTTAAAACGCCTTATTGTGGGTGGTTTTGAAGGCGTTTATGAGTTCGGGAAAATGTTCCGCAACGAAGGAATGGACCGCACGCATAACCCAGAGTTTACTTCGCTCGAATTCTATGTGGCCTACAAAGACTACGAATGGATGATGGGAATTACGGAAGAAATTTTTGAGAAAGTCGCACTTGCTGTTCATGGTTCTACAACTTTTAAGTTGGGAGAAAACGAACTAAATTTTGCTGGCCCATTTGCTCGTTTGAGTATTTTGGAAGCCATCGAAAAATATACTGGAGTAAACCTATCTGATTTGAGCGAAGAAGAAACCCGTGCTTATTGCCGCCAATGGGGAATGGAAATTGACGACACTATGGGCAAAGCCAAGTTGATTGACGAAATTTTTGGCGAAAAAGTAGAAGCAAACCTTATCCAGCCGACGTTTATCATTGATTATCCAGTTGAAATGTCGCCATTGACGAAGAAACACCGCTCGAAACCAGGTTTGGTAGAGCGTTTTGAGTTATTTGTGAATGGAAAAGAGGTGGCGAATGCTTATTCTGAGCTAAACGACCCAATTGACCAACGTGAGCGTTTTGAAGAACAACTTAAGCTTGCTGAACGTGGCGATGAAGAAGCCATGGCAATGGATGAAGATTTTATTCGCTCACTCGAATACGGAATGCCACCAACAGCAGGAATTGGGATTGGTATCGACCGCCTCACGATGATGCTGACTGACAATGTAAGTATTCAAGAAGTGCTTTTCTTCCCGCAAATGCGACCAGAAAAGAAACAGGAACTTTCGCAAGAAGCAGATTACGAAGCAATCGGTATTCCAGCAGTTTGGGTGCCAGCCTTACAAAAAATGGGCTTTGTGATGGTTTCGCAACTCAAAGAAGCCAACGCTAACAAAATTTTCAATGATTTGGGTGGAATGAGAAAGAAACTCAAAATCGACGAAAAAATGCCAACTAAGGAAGAAGTGGAGGCTTGGGTGAAGTAAAAAACAAACTAGTTATGTTTGAAACCTCTCCAAAATATTCTAAATTTGGAAAACTAAATATTTAAAAATGGGAGCTGACATTCAATCTCGAAAAATGCTTTTTATGCAAGAGTATCTTAGACTTAACGATGAACAAATCATTGATAAGTTAAGTGATTTATTGCACAAAGAGAAATCTAAAAGATTAAAGGTTAAATTGAAGCCTATAACCCAAGAAGAGTTGGATGCCAAATTAAACCGTTCGGAAAAAAATATTGAAAAGGGAGAGATTTATAGCCAAAATGAAGTAGAGAATTTCTTCAAAAATAGATTTCAATAATGCCAAAATATAGTATAATTTGGACGAATGAAGCGTTTGATGATTTACTTCAGATAGAAGATTTTATAGGTTTTGATAAAGCACAGAAAACCATTGATAAAATAATTGCTTGTGTACGACAGTTGGAAGATTTTCCATTATCAGGGAGAATTCAACCAACTCAAACTCGACAAGAATATCGTTTTTTGGTGGAGGGAAATTATAAAATTATCTATTCATGTAGAACTGGTAAAGTTTATATCAATACCATTTTTGATACTCGACAAGACCCAGATAAATTGAAGGTGTAAAATTAATATACTGAAAAGCGTGGTAAAAGTGCCACGCTTTTTCTCTCCACTCCCAACCCCACCCATATACGTCTCACTTTCAGTAACTTAACAAATTTTTTACAACATCATTTGCAGAAAAACTAAAAACTTTTAATTATCTTGCCTTACAAATATATAACCGCTAATCTTCAAATGTTTTTATGAGCAGGAAAGTGTTAGTTTTAAATGCCGATTATAGTGCATTGAGTATTTGTACAGTACCAAAGGCCTTTTTGTTAGTTTATCTCGATAAGGCCGAGTTAGTCTCCGATTCCCCAAAAGGTATGCTTCGCACCGTCGATAAAAGCTATCCACTCCCCTCAGTCATTCGGCTCAATCATTACGTCAGTTTGCCATTCAAAGGCGTGATGCTCAGTAGGCAAAATGTATTTAGGCGTGACGGCAACAAATGTGTTTATTGCGGAAGCCACGAAGACCTCACACTCGACCACGTTGTACCTAAATCAAGAGGCGGAAAAACCAACTGGGATAACCTCGTAACCGCCTGCCGTCGCTGCAATTCTCGCAAAGGCGACCTCACCCCCGAAGAAGTCGGATTTACTCTCCCCCGAAAACCTTACAAACCCTCTTTTATTATGTTTCTACGAGACTTCGCAGGCTCTATCGAAGAAAACTGGCTGCCTTTTCTTGGAACGAAAGAACGTGCGTAAATTTTTTATTTAATCATGAAACACTGGTAATTAAACCTGTAAGGTCTGGAAAGACCTTGCAGGTTTTGCTTTTAATATACTATTTGATATATGGATAGAAGAAAAGATATTTCGTTATTCTCTTATGCAGGGAGGGTGAAACCCTTCGATTTATTCACTGAATGGACATTTTTGTAAATATTATAAATACATAAATACCGATTTTCCTTAAAAACTACTTACTTTTGACATAACAAGCTCTTTTATACCTACATTAATCTACTTCCATGCCTACAAATACTTTCGACATCAATGGACTTTCTCAACCAGAGGTTTTAGCAGCCAGAGAAAAATTTGGTAATAATAGTCTCCAATATAAAAAAGAAAATGGTTTTCTCGAGGCCGTGAAGAGTCTTATCAAAGAGCCGATGGTGATTTTATTGCTCATCGCTTCAATTATATATTTTATCAGTGGCGATATTGGCGACGGTATCTTCTTGGCGTCGGCCATTGTTTTGGTGGCTACTATTTCACTCTATCAAGACTCTCGCAGTCGTGATGCTCTCGAAAAACTCAAAAACTTTACGCAACCAACTTGTAAAGTTATTCGTGACGGTGAAATTATCGAAATCTCAAGTGACGAATTGGTGCTTGGTGATAGCCTTGTGATTGAAGAAGGAACATCAATTGCTGCCGATGGAATTATTGTTCGTTCAAACGATTTTTCTGTCAATGAGTCAATTCTTACGGGTGAGTCGCTTTCGGTTGAGAAAGATGCCAATAAAGAAGATAATCAGGTTTTTAGAGGAACGAGTGTAGCCAGTGGTTTGGCGATTGCCATTGTAACGGCGATTGGTAATGAAACTAAACTCGGTAAAATTGGCAAAAGTCTCGAAAGCATCGAAGAAGAAGAAACCCCGCTGGAGCTTCAAATAAGCAATTTTGTAAAGAAAATGGTCATTGCAGGAGTAATCGTTTTCTTAATTGTTTGGGCAATAAATTTCTTCAAATCGCAAAATGTTTTAGATAGTTTACTCAAAGCCCTTACACTGGCCATGAGCATTTTGCCCGAAGAAATTCCCGTGGCTTTCACGACTTTTATGGCACTGGGTGCATGGCGATTAATGAAAATGGGAATAGTAGTCAAGCAAATGAAGACCGTTGAAACCTTGGGAAGTGCGACGGTTATTTGTACGGACAAAACAGGCACAATTACCGAAAATAAAATGTCGCTGGCGAAGATTTTTGTATTAGGTTCGGATAAAATTTCTGAGCCAGAAAATACCTTAACTGATGCCGAGAAAAACCTAATAGAAATAGCCATGTGGGCAAGTGAACCGATTCCCTTCGACCCGATGGAAATTGCTTTGCATGCAGCTTACGGGAAAATAATTTCGCAAGACGAACGCCCTAATTTTGAGCTAGTTCACGAATATCCGTTGGGAGGAAAACCGCCCATGATGACACATATTTTTGAAAATAAAGCGGGTAAACGCTTCATTGCGGCCAAAGGAGCAGCCGAAGCCATTATGAATGTAAGCATTTTGACCGAAGCTGAAAAACAAAAAATCAACGACGTAATTGACACGTTGGCAAAAGAAGGTTACAGGATTTTGGCAGTAGGAGAGGCTCAACTTGATGGAAAGAATTACCCTAAAACGCAACAAGAATTTAAGTTTGGGTTCAAAGGTTTGGTGGTGTTTTATGACCCACCAAAAAAGAATATTCAATCGGTTTTGAATAGTTTTTACCAAGCAGGAATCGACGTAAAAATTATCACGGGTGATAATGCCGCTACCACAACGGCCATTGCTAAACAAATTGGTTTTAAAGGCCACGAACGCAGTCTCACGGGCGACGAACTCATGCAATTATCTGAAACCGAGTTGCAGCAACAAGTAAAAGATACCAATCTTTTCACTCGCATGTTTCCCGAAGCCAAGCTTCGTATCATTAATGCTTTAAAAGCCCAAAATGAAATTGTAGCCATGACGGGCGACGGCGTGAATGATGGGCCAGCTCTTAAAGCCGCTCATATTGGCATTGCGATGGGCAAAAAAGGTACAGAAATTGCCAAACAAGCCGCTTCGTTGATTTTGGTAGAGGACGATTTATCGGAAATGGTCGATGCCGTGTCAATGGGACGAAAAATTTATACCAATCTCAAAAAAGCCATTCAATACATTATTTCGATTCATATTCCGATTGTTTTGACGGTCTTCATTCCATTGGCTTTGGGTTGGTTGTTTCCAAATATCTTTTCGCCAGTTCATATTATCTTTTTGGAGTTAATAATGGGACCAACTTGCTCGATTATCTACGAAAATGAGCCAATGGAAAAAAACACAATGAGCCAACAACCACGCCCAGCAACCAATACTTTCTTTAGTTGGAAAGAACTCACTATCAGTATCATACAAGGCTTAATGATTACCGCAGGAACGTTGGCGGCTTATCAATATGGTGTGTATGAAGGCTATAATGAATCGCTTACTCGTACGTTGGTTTTTGCTACACTTATCATTGCCAATATTTTCTTGACGTTGGTCAACCGCTCGTTTTATTATTCAATTTTCACGACTTTGATGTACAAAAATAATCTTGTGTTATTGATTATCTCTATTACTTTAGTTTTGATGGGCTTGCTGATTTTCGTACCACCGTTGGCCAATTTCTTTGGTTTTGCACCGATGACCATTGCCCAATTTGGCATTTGTATTGCCATCGGCTTTATTTCGGTAATTTGGTTTGAGGTAGTGAAATGGTGGAAGAGAGGGAAGTCATAATTTTTTAAATTTTTAACCTTATAAATTATACTTAAAAAATTCATGCAACAATGAAACGTTCATTTGCTGTTTTACTATTTAGTCTAATTTTTAACATTTCTTTTGCTCAAACGACAATCATTTCAGGAAAAGTACCTTCTATGAAGAAAGGTAAAATTACTGTTAATCGACCTTCTAATTGGCTGATTGATAGTGATATAAATGGAGTTTCGTTGAAAAAGCAAATTACTCAAAATGGGTCGTTTACCCTTGATTTGAAAGCTATTGACAAAGAAATTATACTGTTCACTGTTTGGGATAGTTTACAAACAAAAAAACTTTATAAACAGTATTTGTATGTTTCTAAAGGCGATAAAATTGCTTTAAATGAGCAATCTGATGGAAACATTGTGATTACTGACGCTGGAACAAATCACAGTAAATTAGTAGGAGTAAGTACGTTTTATGATGTAGGCGAAGCTTATGGCGACCCTCTACCCGATAGAGTATATGAAAGAATAAATAACTTTTATCAAGCAGATAAATTATTGATAGAGAATTACTTGGCTAAATATAAACCATCCAAAGAAGTTGTCGATGCTTGGAATTATCACCTGAAATATGCTCGTTTAGCGTCTTTTTATTCGATTTATAGTAATGGCCTTGTAAGAAGAAATAATCCAAAGTGGATTTCTGTATGCAATCAATTACAAGATGAGGTTACAATTTCTGAAGATAAAGCACTTTTTTCTCCTTCCTATCAAAATTATTTAGGGCAGTTTTTATTTGTTAAGCACGAAGGTTCGAGAGAAGACTTTGATAAAAGGCCAGCAAAATTTTATAACGAATGGTTTGGTGGCGATAGCTTAAAAGCAAAAGCCATCATGGAAATTGACCATACAAATCAGCTTAAACAAAAAATCATTGAGCGATATTTTAAGGGGAAGGTAAAAGAACAAATGTATGGGCGTGTGTTTTACTCTCTAATTCACGACCAACATTTCTTCAATGCCAAAACTATTTTCGACGATTTTGAACACCAGTATCCTAATAGCCAATATATCAAACATTTCAAAAAGCCAATTCAAGAAGCAGCGGTTCGACTGGAAAATGACATTCCTAAAAAAGCGATATTCTTAGAAGGTAATACCATCGAAAAATGGGATACTATTTTAGAGCATTTCAAGGGGAAAACTGTTTTTTTAGATATGTGGGGAACATGGTGTAGCCCTTGCCGAGAAGAGATTGAAAAGAATGCTTCTGCTTTAAAAAAGCATTTTGAGGGTAAAGACGTAGAGTTTTTGTATGTAACAAACTACGATAAGAGCGAAACTAAATGGAAACAGCTTATTGCATTTTATAATTTGGAAGGAAGTCATGTTTTTGCCAATGAAGCCTTGACTAATGAAATCATGGGAAAGATAAAGGGGGCGAGTTTTCCAAGTTATGCAATGATTGATAAAACGGGAAAAATTATTAAAGTTGAATACCCAATTGACCGAAAAGAACTAATTCAACAAATTGAGGCTACTTTGAAGAGATGATATAGAAATAAATCGAATTGATAAATATTTTAGCCGTCGTTTACGACGGCTAAAATATTGAATATAATTGTTTAAGGTTTGTGTACGTACTACCTCTCAGGAACAATCAAAGCTGGAATGGCTTTTTGCTTATACATTTCGTTGAACTTAGCTACTTCTACATTAATCAGTTTATCTAAAGTGGCCTTGTGCGTTTCCCATTCTTTTGTTAGGTCGTTTAGGCGAGTGGCTGCCCCTGTGGTAGGGCGTGGGTCGTGTACATCCACACGATTTTTTAGGTCGAGTAATTCGGCATTCAGGCGATTATAGAAATTAATCACATCTTGAAAAGTCTCTTGCTTTGGTGTAATTAGGTTTTCTTCCCATGCTGATATTTTCTTCAAAACTGACTTTCCTGTGTCAACCAATGCCACCATATCTTTATTATCTTTCAACAATGCCGTGATATTTTCTATTTGAGTTTGCACTTTTCTCATTCGATTAACCGAGTTGTGAATATCTTTGGTTTGAGCTTCGATTTTGGCCAACATGACTTGTTGAGCATCAAAGTCAGCTTTGGTTGCTTTCAGGCGTGGGTCAGCTATGATAATGGCCTCGGTCATAGAAGTATCTTTCTCGGCAATGAGTCTTACTTTATACGTATTTGGGGCAACCAACGAACCACGGTAATCGCCATTGACAAAAACCTTACTGATACCCGCAATGCCTTCTCGACGCATATCCCATGCAAAACGATTGATGCCCTTTTTGCTCGGCATAACGGTTTTTTCGGCTGGCCCACCTTCGTAGCGTTGATAATTCAAATCTTTCTTGTTATCGTAAGTTCTGATGATGTTTCCTTGATTATCAAGTATTTGTAAAACAACAGTTGAACTGTCCATCTCTTTGGGCAAGAAATAATCTAAAATTATGCCATTCATCGGGTTTTGACCAATGCCTGGAACTGGTTCAGGTGGCGTTTGCGAATCAAATTTTACGGTAGCTTTCGGCATGAAAATTTTAGCTTTATTCGCTGTTTGTAGGTTTTCAGATTGTTGTAAAACTGCCAAATCGTCTAAAATCCAAAAGGCACGTCCAGCCGTAGCAGCTACCAAATCATTATCATGAATAACTAAGTCGGTAATTGGCACAACGGGTAGATTAAGCTGCAATTTCTGCCAATTTTCACCTTGATTATAGGAAATATAGAAGCCCAACTCGGTACCACAATATAATAAACCTTTGCGTTTGGGGTCTTCACGCACCACTTTTGCAAAGCTTTCTGCTTCAATACCTTGCGTAATTTTCTTCCAAGTTTTACCGTAATCTTTCGTTACGTAAATCAAAGGCGTAAAGTCATTGAAACGATATTTAGTAGCCACAACGTAGGCAGTTGCGGGGTCATGTGGCGAAACTTCGATGCTGTGTATTAAACACTCATCTAAGTCTTTTGGTGTAATATTTTGCCACGTTTTGCCATCATCTTGCGTGAGATGCACCAACCCACAATCGCTACCCGTATATAAAACGCCTTCTTTATGTGGAGAAACCGCAATGTAGGCCAACGTATTATAAACCTCGCCACCCGCACCTTCGTTGGTGTATGGGCCGCCGCCATCTTCTTGTTTGGTTTTATCATTTCGGGTTAAATCGCCGCTAATTACTTGCCACGTTTGGCCATTATCGCTACTTTTTAAAACTACATTTCCGCCGTGATAAATAGTACCATTTTTGAAAGGGGAAGCCATGATTGGGGCATTCCAGTTGAAGCGGTATTTTTGAAGTTTAGGCGTTACGGCCAAACCAATGTGCGGATACGCCATTACATCTTTCACAATGCCTGTTTTGGTATCAAAAACTTCAATATTCCCTTGATAACACCCCCCATAAATTACTTGTGGGTCGTTGGGATTATCGAAAGCAATGTACGCCGACTCGCAGCCTGGGCCTGTGAACCAATCTTGGCGTTCGATGCCCGCTCCGTTGGTGCGAGAGGCCGTACCGAGCGAGGAATTATCTTGCTGCCCACCATAGACATAATAAGGGAAACGATTATCGGTAATTACTCGATAAAATTGTGCCGTTGGTTGGTTGTTCTGGCTGCTCCAACTTGCTCCACCATTAAACGAAATATTAGCTCCGCCATCGTTGGCGTTTATCATTACTTGATTGTTGGTCGGATTTATCCAAAGGTCGTGGTTGTCGCCGTGAGGTACACGCATAGGAGCAAAGCTACGACCACCATCACTCGATTTTAGGAATGGAGCATTCATGATATACACCAAATCGGCATTGAGTGGGTCGGCAAAGATTTCGATATAATACCAAGCACGTGTAATCGTGATTCTTTGCTTAGATGATTGTGTCCAAGTTTTTCCAGCATCATCACTTCTATAAACGCCTGCTTTATCGCCTTCGGCTTCGATATTGGCATAAACTCGGTTAGGATTTGCCCTCGAAACTGAAACCGCCGCTTTGCCTATATTTTTTGGTAAACCTTCGGTCATTTTGGTCCAAGTATCGCCACCGTCAACCGATTTGTATAATGCACAACCTGCTCCGCCACTTTCAACTTTCCACGGATATCGGCGGTGTTGCCACATGGCAGCATACAAAATTCTTGGATTTGTCATATCCATGCTCAAATCGGCACAGCCAGTGTTGGCATCAACGTAGAATATTTTTTGCCAAGTTTTACCGCCATCGGTAGTGCGATAAATACCTCGGTCTTCATTGGGGCCGTGCAACGCACCTTGAGCCGCTACATAAACCACGTCAGGATTAGTGGGGTGAATTCTGACTGCTGCTATGTGCTTCGTTTTTTCGAGGCCAATATTTTTCCAAGTTTTTCCAGCATCAGTCGATTTGTAGATACCATCACCGTGCGAGGTCATCATGCCACGTACAGGGTGTTCGCCCATGCCCACATACAGCACATTTGGGTCAGATTCGGCAACGGTAATTGCTCCAACTGAACCAGTTTTTAATTGTCCATCCGAGATGTTTTTCCATGAAATACCAGCATCTTCAGTTTTCCAAATTCCACCACCAGTCGAACCGAAATAGTAGGTCATGGGATTTTGTTTTACGCCCGTAGCCGTTACGCTTCTACCGCCGCGAAAGGGGCCAATATTTCGCCATTTCAAGCCTTTATAAAGGTCAGGATTAAAGATATTTGTTGGGGGGGGAGTCGTCGTTTTTTGAGCAAACACTATACTGAAACAGCAGAATAGTGTGAGAAAAACAAATAAGGTTTTCTTCATTTTTAGATAGTTTAGGAGGTTTATTTAGGTAAAAATAAGATAAAATTTACTATTACCGATTTAATTATCTCAATTTGATGAAGAAATTATAGTTTATATAAAAAAGCTTTCTTAAATCATAAAGAGAATGACTTTGATTGGTTTGAAAAGGCTTTTTGATAAAGGTATTACTTTTTTAATTTGCCAATAAATTTCGAGGGAATAATAAGGTGCTTGTTTCTATTGAATTAATAGATACACCATAAAAATACATTTAATGAAGAGTTATATTTTGGTTAAAGCGAAAGTTTTGTATGAAAAATATGTACATAACTAAACAAAAGCTTACATCTTGTAGAAGAAACAGTACATATTTTATAGTTTTGTCGCCTATAACGGAACTGCGTTGGCAAACCGATTTTAATTTACACTTTCATCATTTCAACAGGTTTAAAACTTGTTCTACTGGCAATGCTTCACTTACTTTATAATTTTTCGATATATATTTATTCATTAATAATCCGTGTTGTAGCACCATTTAATTCAAAAGCTAAGTTTTGGATTGATGGTAGAAAAAGTATTTTTGATAAGCTTAGCTCTGCTTCGCTCACCAGTCGTGGTTCTGCTCCACTTGCTTGGTTTCATTGTGCTTCTTTAGGTGAATTTGAGCAGGGAAGGCCAGTTATTGAAGCTTTTCGAGCGAAATATCCAGCCTATAAAATCTTGGTGACATTCTT
>JAIYBU010000169.1 GCA_027488335.1 Cytophagaceae bacterium | reverse complement strand
TCGTAAACGATTATTATCAAGTCCAGTAACCGCTGTCTATTTACCAAACGACTCTACTCGATTTGAAATTACTGTATTCAACCAATGTAAAAATCAAAAAGCTTATAATATTGAGGTAATAGATTACGTACCAAAGGGTACTATGCTCATAAAATCTACTAATATCAATCAACGTTGGAGTTTATCAATTGATACTCTTATTGCAAACAACAGAATAATTTCGATTGATACCAATGCAGTGACCAAAATTGATAGCTTAGCGGGTGGAGATAGCACTAAATTTGAGATTCTTCTAAAAATAAAACCACAGACGGCTGAGGGTTCTTATATCAATAAATCGGAAATTTTCAGAGCCACCCTTGACAAAGAAGGAGAACTTAGCATCAACCAAGATAATGATAGTCGCTATGATAAAAACCCCTATAATGATATTGGAGGAAAAATAAACTCGCCTACTGATGACCACATTTTAGGTAATGGCGACGGTAAATTTGACATTACTGGTGGCACAATCCAAAAATATGACGAAGATGATGAAGACCCTGCCCTATTTATAGTAGGTAACATTGACTGTTTAGAGGCTGTTGCCGACTCTGTTAGTGGAAATAAATGGTTTAACCTATACGATAATTATGGCAGATTATATGCTTCAATAAATCCGAATGGGCTGAATTTGGGAAAAGTAAGACTAAAAATCAGACATTATGGAAATGGCAAGGAAAAAATACCTACCACTGGCTTCGGGACACGCTTGATGAGTAGATATTTTGACATAAACAGCTCGGTTAAAGATTCGTTTGATATTGCTGTTTCTGTAAGATTATATTTTCTCAACAATGAATTGAACGACTATAAAAAAGCAACTGAATTGCCTTCGCTCACCATCAATGATTTCAATATTGTGCATTATGATGGTGTAAGAGAGAACTGTAGTTTTGAAGATAACGATAATTTCAAAGAGGGCATTAGCAAAGTTTTGTATAAAAATATCCTTGGCCAAGCCTTTACCAATGAAAGTTTCTACCTACAATTTGACCTTAATGAGTTCTCGGAAATTGGTGCAACTGCCAATAAATACATGACTACAATTCAATTTGATGTCAATAAAAAAGATGAAAAATCTGTCTCTATAACGTGGCAATCTAACCTTGAAGTTCAAGGAAATTATTATATCATTGAAAGAAGTTCAGATTGCAAAAACTTTGTAGAAATCGGTCAAGTTTTAAGTAAAAACATAGGAAGTGCTTATGAATTTATTGATAATTTCCCGAATGGAGGCATTAATTGCTATCGAATCGTATATGTTGATAAAGATGGCACAAGAAAAGCACTCGACCCTAAAGAAGTTGAATTTGATAAGACTCCTTATTGTGTTTCATTCCCAAATCCAGTTCCGAATCGTATAGACTTCAACGTCTATTTCCGAAATATTAAAGCAAAAGAAATCAAATTTTATGATACAATTGGGCAAGAATTAGGCTTTGATAGTTCCTTGAATGGAGGTAATGTGTATAAAATCAAATCTGAAACTTTGCTCCGCAATATTAATTATTTAGTAATCGTAGGTGACGACGGGCATAGATGTGTAATGAAAGTTGTAGCACAATAATTTAACCTATGAAACAAATATGAATTATTGATTTTGCTCGATACTTGCATAAGTATTCAGTAAACACAAATCTCGGCTAAGTTTATATTTCTGTTGGTAAGTTATTTTTCTAAATCTTACCAACAGAAGTTTAGAAATCTCATAAAAAGTAACCACGTGAAAAAAACACTTGTATTGATGCTGATGCTTGCCCAAATTAATTGCCTTGGGCAAGGTCGATATAAATCACCATGGGAACGATTCAACAAAACCCTCTCAGTAGATTTAGGGGCTGGTACGGCACAGTATTTTGGTGACATCTACCCTACCAATAATTTATATTCATTCACTTCCACTGTTCGCTGGAATATTTCTTCTAATTTAACTTGGCATTTTTCTCCAATGTTTTCTCTAAGAACAGGCTTTACTTGGGTCAGAATCGCAGGCGATGATTTTGTTTTTGCCAAAAATAACATGAATTCGAAGCCTACTTCTGACGCTTTTGATTTGCAATTTCTTAGAAACCTTCATTTTAGAAACGACATAAAAGAGTTGTCTTTTATCGGTATCGTAAATCTTAACAATGGTTTTAGTAGTCGAACTTCAAATCGACCAGACCAGACACCCTATTTATTTTCGGGTATCAATCTTTTCATAAACCAGCCAATGGCCCGAGAAAAATATAATATGTCAACAAATAGCAAGGGAGAATGGACAAACATTAATATTTCTCAAATCAACTCAAAATTAGATTTCAGTATTCCGATTGGCATCGGAATCAGGAAAAAACTCAATCCAAAACTCGATTTAGTCGCAGAAGTTTCTTACCGAGCAACATTTACCGATAATCTTGATGATATTATTAATAGCCCATACACTAACTCAAGTAATGTATTAGAAAACAGAAGTACAGAACGAATAGCGGCTCAGGCTGGTCAGGATAGAGCTGGAAAATTCAACGAAATAAGCAATCGGCAGGGCTTTCCTACTTTTGCAGGCAATGGTGCAAATCTACCTCCAACTATTGGTTACCCTAACCCATTTCCAGAACGTGGCAATAATGGCAATGATTCTTATTGGACTACGAGCTTGAGGCTAAGGTATTACTTTCATAAAAAAACAACGTGTAAATAAACAAATTTTGTGCAATTCTATACATCAGTTTAAGTATTAAGATTAATTTATCTATACCGTAAAAATAACACAATTTACTAATAATCAATAAGTTATATTCTTAATTATGTATTAGCACCTATTGCCATTTTATAAGAATTCATTATCGTTGAATCTGTATTCAAAAGCACCAACGATTTTTTGCCATATTACCTAATTTAGATTATTGGGTTGGATTACACTTTGTCTTAAAATAATCTTTTTCACACCATGAAAATTATATTTCTATCAACTTTATTCTTCTTTTAACATTTGTATTTGAATATTAACAGTATTTTCTATTTCAGAAACTCTCCAATTAGGGAAAAGGCGTGTCGTAATATCAGAAAGCTTATTATGTGATAAAAGTATAAATTCTATATCTTTTTCTGCAGAGGTCAATCCAACCATTTTAAAAGCGGGTTTTATGCTATGTAGTTTCGTTTTTATTTCGTTTGGTGTAAGAACGTTAATATTCTGAAGGATAGATTTTAATTCTACGATATAATTAGCCTGAAAATTTTCAAAAACGCTAAGCATAAAGTCTTTATCGTTTTCATAAAATTGATTTAAAAACGTGGTGTCGAGCTTTTGGTATAATTGTAGTTCATTTTGTTGGTTATGTTTATCTTCATTAAAGTATATAGATATTTTTTCATATAAATCTGCAATCGAAAATGGTTTTCTTATGATATCATTCATCCCATTATTAAGTATTTCAATTTCTATATTAGAAGTAACTACGGCAGTCATAGCAATAATTGTGAATAAGTTGTCTTGATACATCTCTCGGAGCTTAGAAGCTGTTTGGAGTCCAGTAATACCAGGCAGTTGTAAGTCCATTAATATTAAATCGAATTTAGTCTCACTAAATTTACGTAAAGCCTCTTCTCCAGATGATACAATTTCAAACCGTACCGACCACTTATCCAAAACTTTAGTTACATATTGCTGATTGAGTTCATTATCCTCAACAACTAAAATCTTCAAGTAGTTGAAGTGAGTATTCGTATTGATATTTGAGGTTGATTTTATTAAATTTGATGGAACTCCACTCTTCTCAACAACTAAATCAAAGGAAAAAGTTGACCCTTTTCCCTTCGTACTGTCTACTTCAATTGTACTGTTTTGTAATTTTAACAACTGTTTAACAATATTAAGGCCTAATCCAGAGCCTTGTGATTTATGTTGCTTAATAGAAGGTAATTGCTTGAATTTTTCAAAAATCACCTCTTTCATGTCTTCATCTATTCCAATTCCAGTGTCAGATATTTTAAACTTTAACTTAATTTGATTATCGGATAGGTCTTCATGAGCAACACCTAAAGTTATGCTGCCTTGAAATGTAAATTTTTCAGCATTTGAGAGTAAATTATACAAGATTTGTTGGAGAATCACCTTGTCTGCTATTACTTCCAAATTTGGTTTAAAATCGAAATTCATTTCAAATTTAATCCCATTCTTTGATAGACTATATTCAAAGGCATTGACAATTTCCAAAAGAAAGTTTAACAAATTGAATTTTGAAACTTTTATTTCTACATTCCCAGACTCAATCTTAGAAATATCTAATATATCAGATACAAGTTTTTGAAGATACTTTGTTGAGGTTTCTAATATTTCAATATATCCCATTTGCTCTTGGTCTATATTGGTTAATTTCAATAAATCACTCATGCCAAGTATGGCATTAATTGGAGTCTTTAACTCGTGAGTCATACTTGCCAGAAATAATTTTTCCTCTTCTTCTGCTTTTTTAACAGATAGGTTAACTTGTTTCAAAGATTCTTCCAATACTTTTCGTTCGGTGATGTCATAAAATAATAATACATTGCCCGATAAATATTTATATTGATTGTATATTGGAGATACATTTACTAAGGTCCAAATTTTTTCGCCGCTACGTTTATTCAATTGCAATTCAGGACTATAATTAGGCTTAGAGTCTAATAATTTAGATAAACTATTTCTTTTTTCACCCAAAATCATAAATTTATTAATGTTCTCCCCGATTAACTCAGCCTCTGTGTATTCAACCATTTTACAGAAAATTTCAGAAGGCATTTGAATCACTCCATTTTTATCAACTTCAACTACTCCTAATTGTATATTTTCAAAAATACCCCTGTATTTATTCTCACTTTCTTTGATAAAATCGAATATGCGGTGATACTCGGTTGCATCGTTGTACATCCAAATACTAAAAGCAGAGCCATTTCTATTCTTGAAAGGAAAATAGCTTCGTTCGATTACTCTTCCATCTTTCAAGTTTAATATTTCATTTAATACTTCTACGTTATTATTAACAATGTCATTTGTTGATTTTTTAAAGCTATCAGGACATTCAAATAAGTCTTTAATAATTTCAAGGTAGTCAGCATAATTAATACCAATCATTTGCTCAGGAGTAATTTCGAAGTTAAATATCGAAATTAGTGTTTGGTTGGCCAGAACTATTTTCCGACGAGAATCTTCCATTAAAATTCCTACTTTGAGGTTTTCTACTAAACTCGTAGAAAAAAAAGTTTTTTCATCAACTTCTTCCAGCAAATGACGTTTTTTACTAACATCATTTGCTGTAATTATAACTAAATACTCATCTTCTATTTTAGTTATATTCATGTTTAGTCTTAACCAGATATAAGTTCCATGAATATTTTTTATAGGAAACTCCACAAAAGATGAGTTTTGGATTTCAATATTACTTTTTGTTGAAAATAGCTTTTTTATAAAAGAGCCATACATTTCAAAAAATATGCTCTTCAATTTGGTATTAATTTCATACCCCAATAGTCTCATGGCACACGAGGATATAAATTTTACCCTACCATTTTTGTTAATAACACAAAATAAATCCTCGACATTTTCTTCTAATCGCTTACATTGATTTTCAAAATTAACATCGTGAGAAAGATTTATGAAAATGGTTTTAAATTTATCAAAGTAGTTTTTTAAGTAAGGAGTCATAATTAAAAGAGAACATATTTAAGAATATTAGTGTCAATGTAGTACGGAATAGTGTGCATGATGTAACAAAAGTACTATAAAATATCGACGAAATGTATTCAATAATCTTTTAATGGTAATTTGAGCATTGTAACCAAATAATAAAATTATGCAATTTTGACGTTTTTAAAAAACAGTAATCGTAACAGCTATTTGTTTTTTGACTTCTGAATAAGTACAAATATTAGAAATACAAAAATGAAATGTCAAAAAGTAAACTATATTTATTCTCATTTTTCAACGAATTACTAAATAAGGAATTCGTTGGTTGAAAATAAATGGGCATTAATAGAAATTTTAAGAAAAGATAATTTACAAGTAGTAGCTTCATACTTTTCGTGAGTTAAGTATAAACCACATTTTTGTGATTTAACTTGCCCAAACTGAATTCTATGAAACTGAAGTGTTTAATTGTTGAAGATGAGATTTTTGCTCAGAATATTATAGAAAGATATATATCAAGAATCCCTTCTATTGAATTGGTCGCAACATGTAAAGATGTAAAGTCTGCCGAATATTGGATAATAAATAGAGAAATAGATTTGATTTTTTTGGATATAAACTTACCTGTAATGACAGGGGTCGAGTTTGCAAAATACCTTAAGAAAAAGAACAATAAGTCTTTTAAAATCGGACAACCATATATAGTCTTTACTACTGGATATCCTGAATATGCCTCTAAAGCATTCGACGTGGATGCTATTGATTATTTATTAAAACCAATTATTTTTGACCGGTTTTACCAATCTGTACTTAAGGTAATTAAGGCTATACAGATAGATGCCATATTTAAAACTAATACAGAAATAGAAATCATTGACGAAACCTCTGACGCCGTAAAGTCTATTTTTGTTAAAACTGGTAAAAATATAATTAAAGTATATTTTGATGATATTTATTATATAGAAGGTTTAAAAGAGTACATCAGCTTCTTTACTAAAACAGGTAGACTTGTTTCCTATAATAGGATGAAAAAAATTGAAACGATTCTTCCCTCAAAGGAGTTTATACGAATTCATAAATCCTATATCATCGCTAAAAGTAAAATCCAAAAAATCAATAAAAACACCGTTGTTATTAATGAAATGGAAATACCGATAGGAAGGATATACAAAAAAACAATTGAAAAACACTTAAATTCTTAAAAATAATTTCATAAAAAGGTTATTAATGTATTTATAACCTTTTTATGAAAATTGAATTGTAAATAACAAGATTTGAAGGCATAGAAAATCCCAAAAATCGAACAGATATTTAGTTTGTAATATCTGCAACATATTAGAACTTAGAGTATTTGTTCAACTAAATTATCTCATGCGTATTACAATTAAAATGAGACAAGTGAATTAACTCATTAAAATACTGTTAGACTAAGGTTTATGAATTTAGAAACCCCTCTCCTTGAAATCTTAAATGATTGGTTCTCAATATTAATTGAACCTATTCTTTTCACTCTATCTACCTGACACGCACTTAAATAACGTAAGTTAATAAGCGTATTTCTATTTACTCTGAAAAAACTCTGTTCATTTTTTAGAAAAATGTCAACAAATTTTAATGGATTATAAAAATATTTTATCGAACCATCATTGAAAAATATTTCTGTTTTTGTCTGATTTCGTACAAGGTATTTAACTGTTTTAAAATCAACATTTTCTACTTTAGTCAAATTTTTCTTATTTATTTTACAAGGCTCGTTTAGATATGAATCAGTCGTTTTATCTTTTTTTGAATGGAATACGTTGTATGCTAACTTGAAAAATGGCAAAAAACGTTTTTTTACAGTAAGCTCTTTTGAATTAATAAAAATTATACCCTCTGTTTCAAGAAATAAAGTAACAGCCGCAATATTAACTATAGTATTGTTATTAATCTTGATAAAATCTTTATAGCAAAAGAGAAATGTATTTATATCCTCAAAAGGTATATCTAAAAATTGCCTGGTTACAAAATCAAAATACTTCCATTTATCTCCATCAAGCTCTATTATTGTAATTGATTCTACGTTTAGTGAAGGATTTGTGTCATTCATAGTGATTAGTAATTTAGATAAATTCGAGATATAGTTTTAATTCTTGACAGCAATACTAATCTTGATTTTTCGATAGGTTTAAGAATTATCTACGAATGAACTTCTAAAATTGATAAACGGATTTTAAGACGATAAAAAACCATTATTGGTAGATTTAATAACTCGTCTTTTAAAGTATTGTATGTCCGAATCAACCTGTAAGAATTAAAATACAATACAGATAGTTGCCTTTGTGGAGTTATTTACTTTCAATAGACTTATTGCGATGATAAACATGAATATTTTAATCGTTGAATACCATCAATATGATGTACGACACAAATTCATTTTTTATATTTTTTTGTTTGCGTCAAGTTCCTTTTTTGTATAGAATTATTGCGTTTTTGCATAAAATATAGTTATCAAATAGAACGGGCGGTCCTGTTAAAACAATCGAAGTGAAGTAGCATAAACGTATGATAGAAAATGTAACAATGTCATATACAGGATTATCCACAAGCAAAACAACCAATCTATATAACATGAAAGATAACATAGCACTACTTTACTTCTTTATTTTAAAGTATATAGACCAAAAGGAGTTCTTTCAGAGAAAGAGAGCGTATTGGATTTGTCCTGTAAATTCTTCATTGTCATTGATTTACAGAGTAAATTACTTATTACAGATAGAGAGCTTATTGAAAAAGAGTGGTTACAAATTTGGTTGATTTTGGATTGAAATTTGTGGTTCGATTACGTAGAAAAATGTATGTTTCCCAAATTTTAAATTACCATAAATTAGATAAACAAGACTAAAAAGTGTTATTAGTAAGCTATTTTTAGAATTAATGAATAATACGGTAGTATTAAAAATGGAGCATTTAGATAATAACAATGAAACTGCTAACTGAATTAGTCAAGATGTAATCTTTGTTTAAAGTTACAAAAATTGGTAACTGCCAGAGTAAATCTTGACTAATTCAACCAGGCTCTTTAGCCGATTTGAGGAGTGTTTTTTAAACGCTGGTTGCACGAATTAATTTTGTAAAAATCATCTATTCCAATATTGTAAAACCTATTCTCATTTATTTAGGAGTAGTTTTTCTGTTAAATTTTATATCACCAAAAAATTAACTTAAATTGTTTCTTTTTCTTGACTAATTTGCAGAAACATATTTCAAATAAATTCAACTTTAACAATGAAAAAAAACTTTAGTAAGTTACTGATTCTTGGAATCATTTTATTTACCTATTCAGATTATTCATTTGCCCAAAACATTTCCGAAACCTTCGTTTATGGCGATGCTCTGCCAGATGCTCCCGAACTTGCTTCTCGTGGCGAATACAAAATAGGCGTTCGTACGCTTGATTTTTTGAATAAAAACCAAGTTGATGTATTAAAATCGAAAGGGGGCATTGACCCAACCTATGACCGACCGCTCAAAGTAGAAGTTTGGTATCCTGCTAATGTAGCGGCTGATGTAAAAGATTTAGTAACTTACGACCAAGTAATGGGTTCATCAAACGACCCGAAACGCCCACTCATTCCGTTTACGTTTTTGGGTCGTGCCGTGCGTGATGCCGCTCCTAAAATTACCGATGGTGCATTTCCGCTTGTCATTGTTTCACACGGTTATTTGGGTTCGAGGCTTTTATTGACTTATCTGACCGAAAATCTGGCTTCAAAAGGATATATTGTGGTAGCCATTGACCACACAGAATCAACTTTTCGTGATGCAGCCGCATTTTCGAGTACGTTACTCAACCGCTCGAAAGATGATATTTTTATCATGAACCAGATTGCGAATTTAGGAAAGGATAAGAGCAGCTTTTTATCAGGAATTGTTGACGACCAAAATATCGGACTCATCGGCTATTCAATGGGCGGGTATGGTGTTTTGAATGTGGCAGGTGCGGGTTATAGTGACCAAATTATCAAAACTTTTGGGGCATTGAGTGGCGGTAGCAAAGCTATCGAGGTTCGTACTGGCAATAATGCTGACTATAAAGCCAGTATTGACCCACGCATAAAAGCAGTAGTCGCTTTTGCTCCGTGGGGTATGGAACGTGGCGTTTGGGACACCGAAACGCTGAAAGGCTTGAAGATTCCGACGTTTTTTGTGGCGGGAAGTCAAGATGATATTTCGGGTTATGAAAAAGGAATCAAGGCAATTTATAATGGTGCCGTTAATGCTAATCGTTATATGCTTACGTATATGAATGCCCGCCATAATGTTGCCCCAAATCCTCCGCCAACCGAATCGTTGAAAGCAGGTTTACATTTTGACGAATATTACCGCTACGCCGAACCCGCTTGGAACGAACGTCGCATCAATAATATCAATCAGCATTTCGTAACGGCTTTTTTGGGAATACATCTCAAGAAAAAAGATTATTCCAAATACTTAGACGTGAATCAAAACTCCAACGATAAACCATGGACGGGCTTTAAACCTCGTGCATCGGTGGGTTTGGAAATGCTTCATGCTGAGGCAGGGAAGTAATGAGACATTTGACTTTTCAGCCAATAAATTGGCTGACTAAGGAAACAAAGGAAATTTTATAGTCCTAATTTCAGACTTAAAGCCCGAAAAGCAAACGATTGTTCCTTTGTTTCCTTAAATGCCATTTCAATACATTTAATACCTCCAACTCGTCAAATCCACACCTTTGGGAGCAGTTTTCTTCATATCTTCCACCCATTTCGGAATAAACATTCGGTGGTAGCATAGGCGACTGATATAATTGGGCTGAGTGTGGTCGCCATTCCAGCAATGTTCGGCACGGTCGCCGTAATCTACTTCACCTTCATAGGCTGGGCTATTCAAATTCTTCAGTTCGGCTTCGGCCAAATATACTGCGTTGTTTAAATAAAAATTATCCATGTCTCCGCAATAGATTCTGATTTTTCCACGCCATTTCTCACCATATTTTGGCCAGTCACGTTTCAAGATATAAGTCAAATCGTAATTTTCTCGCCAATATTCAGCTACTTTTTTATCAATTACACCCGTCTTTTTGTCCCAAATGGGTTGCGGATAACCATCTTTTCCAATTGGCGAAAATACAGCTTCCCAAATATCCCATTGTTGTCCGCCTCTTGATTTCGTGCCAAGTGCCAGTTCTCGCATATTCATTTCTTTGAGCGTAGCTGTTAGTTGTCCTAAATAATCTCGGTAGCCTGGGCGTTCGGTTTTCTTGAATTCACTCTCGTAGAAATACGCATTTTTATCTTTATAAATATCAACCGTTGTGAACGCTCTAAAATCAATCGGGTCGGGGCAAGCGGCATAACAACCACCGTATTCGTTCGGGTATTTTACTTGAACAGCCAAAGCCTCCCAACCGCCCGTTGAGCCACCGTAGGTAAATCGTGCCCAACCTTCACCAATTCCTCTAAATTGTTTTTCGATGTACGGAATCAACTCATACGTAATGGCATCGCCATACGGCCCAATGCTTTCGGAGTTGACGGCATAAGAATCATCATAATAGGGGCAAGCGTGTTGTATTTCGATAGCCAAAACTCTCGGAAAATTTGGTCCAGTCCACAATTTATAGAAATCATAGGCTTCTTGCTGGACGATTTTATTATAACCATAGATTTTGAATCGTGGGCTATAATCATCGGTTGGCATATTGGCATCGGGAGGTGTTGTACGGAAGCCATCAAAGTCGCTCGGGAAATGTCCATGAAAAATGGCCAGAGGGTATTTCACATCTTTATGTTCGTCAAATCCTTCGGGTAATAAAATATGGGCTCCTAAATACATCGGTCTGCCCCAAAATTCAGTTAAAAGTTTACTCTGAATCTTGATATGTTTAATGTACTTTGTGTCTTTAGGCTCTTCGATGGGTGGAATCGTTTGGTCGAGTTTTACTTCAATGTTTTTTGCGATTTTAGGATTCAGCGAAACTTTTACGGGCTTTGAATAAATATTCCCAGGAGCTAAATTCCATTGTTGGCCTTCACCACGGTCCATCGGTAATTTAACAGTTTTTCCATCTTTTCGATGAAAAGTCTCGTATTTGTGCAGCAAAACCTGTACAAAATATTCACCCGAAGGAATATCTTTTAAGTTTTGAATCGGATAGCCAAAAGTATTACTGGCATTGATAACTTTAGGCGTATTGGCTGCCCAGTTATCGAGGTCTAAGCCAAAAATTAATTGGGTATCATGACCATCGAGAATCTGAAAACGTGGCTCAGATTTATCATTTTTTGAAAGCATCAAGACCAATCGGCCATCAAGCATACCTTTACTTGGAAAGTTGACCGTGACATTGATTTGAGCGGTTACTGAATAAGCAACCAGCATTAGAAAAATGAAGTAGTTTTTTTTCATAGTTGAAGAGCTGTTTTTATCAAAGATAATTTTTTTTCAGGAAAAAAACTTTTTTCGTCCTGTATTTTCCTTTAAAAATCTCAGTCAACAACTTGTTTTAAATGAGGGTAATTTGGCAAAAAATAGTTGGTGAAAATCTGCAAAAAAAGTATTGCTATTCGCTGCCAATTTGAAGAGGAAGTTTGCTTTGGTGAAGACCAACAAATCAGCAATAAAATTGGCCAACACACGACAGAATGTAACTCTCTTTAGGGCTTTAGGGCTACTTTTTTTGTTCTGTTGGCACTGCTTATGGCTAAAAAAACTCATTTTTCGTTAGAAAAGAAGATATACCATTTGATGATTTTTTTTCGATGCTCCGTCGGAAACCTCTATGAATATCCAAATGATTTTTGAGATGACAAAAGAAACCTTCAATGCCATTAGTAGTTTTAGGAATAGCTGTATCCGCATCGGCGGTCCGAATCCATAAAATGGAACATGTCAGGAATTGCTGATTTGATGTAGATGAAAGTTCTTCTTGACAATTTATGGGTGTACCAATATCGGTCTGTTTCTGAGTTAAAAGACTTTTGTTGATAATATATCTCCCACCGCTTGAACTGTCTCAAATAAGCAATTTTGTCGTTATGAGTCGATATTTTACTAATCATTAGTACGATTTTTCGAAGTTCTTTGGCTGATTCATGTTTAGACGGTCGGCCGTTGCCGACTACTTAGTAAGCCAAATGATGCTCTGACGCTGAATATGTACTAAACAACGCTGAATTTTGGTCTCAATCAATACTTCTCTAATAGCCTTAAGTATCCCTTTTTGCTCATCTACTGTTATACTTTCAATCTTTAAATCCAATCGTAATAGATTCTGTAAATCCTCCTTGATTTTTTCATATCTTTCCTCATCACTAAACCTGATAAGTTGGGTATGGTTACTATGATGGTCTTGATAATTAATCTGACAAACCTGCTTGAAGTAAGTCCCATCTATCCGCATATGAAGTACTCGGTTATTTTGAATTTTAAGCACTGGGGCTTGGGCTAAACATTCATAAAATAGGCTTTGAAGTGTTCGTTGGCTGTAACCGCTATCTCTACTCAAAACCTTCAAGGTTTGGCGTTCTAATACCCATTTCTTGAATCAAATAAAAAGATTCTTTTGACGTATATCCTTGCGTTGTTCACAATATAAAATCCCGCAATTTTTACACTTGTATCGCTGCTTGCCTGCCTGTTTACACCATTTGATACTGGTCTGAAATCCATAGGCCCAGCATCGCTTTTTTTCTATTTTCATGAAACAAAAAATGATTGATGAAACTAATTTCATCAATCATTCAAAAAACACAATATCACATCACTGATTATCAGCAACTTATACTTATTAACTATACATTTTAACAACTATTTTTTACTAATATATCATTAATATAAACCTATTGCTCATAAAGAAATAATGGACACAAGGTGTCCATTATTATCTAATTAATTTGCTGTGAAATAAAAATTTACTACTCTTTGTACCATCAAATCATTTGCCTTTATCAATTAAATCTTTGTCTTTTTATTAAATGCTTTTCTACCACTATTTCAATCTCATCTTTTATATAGGGCTTAGAAATTTTATCATTAAAGGCTTTCATTAAGGATTTTAAATCTTGTATATCGTTTAAAGATGTTTGTAAAATAATGGGTGTTGTACGATTAAAATTATCTTTTTTTCTAATTCTTACAGCAGCCTCATAGCCATTCATTACGGGCATATCCATATCCATGAATATCAAATCAAACTTCTCTAATTGAGATAGTTCTACCGCCTCTTCTCCAGTGCCGACAATTACAGTATTATAACCTAAAGAAGTCAAAATTCGACACAAATGTTGTTGATTGAAAATATAATCTTCAGCGACTAAAATCGTTCCTCTGTTATGGAGGACGTTATTATTCAAATCAAACATTTCATCGGAATTTGGTAACTCAAGTACATAATTAATGGCGTATTTATTATCTTCAAGACTTTCAGATATAAATGACTTTACACCAATCATATTATTGAGTTTATTTATGATAGCTAAATGTGTTTCTTGAAAGTATGATAGACTTCTTTTATTGTACGATAAGTAAGATGGAAGCGAAAGAAAGGAGTTACTTTTTTTTTGAGATATAAGTAAGTAGTCTCTGCTAACTGAAATACCTAATTTAACTTTTTCACGACCTATAGATATTAATGAAATTTTAACAAAAAATCTAAAATCATTATCTTCTAAATAACTAATTAAAAAAAACTCCACCGCCTTTTTCACACTGTATATTACCATTTGCTTAGTAGTCAAACAAGTTTTATCAGTAAAAGAGCCTAACGAAAAAACAATTTTTGCCGAAATATCTTTCCTTATATTTAAAATATATTCAGTTAATTCTTTAGATAATTCTTTAATTAATTCTACAAAAGGAAAGCACTTAAGATTTTTACTTATTCTTTCAATATTACTAAGGGTTACTATATTATCGAAATTGCACCAAAATTCATCAATTACATTTTCTATATCAATTATATTTCTATGCTGGGCCTCTTCGATTAGCGAAGATTGCTTTATTAAATGAATGTCTGTTATTAGTTCCTCGAAACTGTATTCATGCTCTTTTGGAGCTGTATTCGTGTTTAGTTCTGAATGAATTATAGATGCTCTTCGCTTCTTTTTTGATTCTTTCAAGGACATGGTGACTATGAAAACATTATTTTTCGAATCGTAATAACTTTTAGCACTTCACTTGTTGCGAATGTACTACGCAAAGCTATTTTTCAGTATGCTTAAATTTAAATATTCTATGTACTGCACTCAAAAGTCGACTAATTGCTATTTAAAAATACCCTAACTTCTAACGCTAATTGTTGTTTATTATAACAATTAGCGTTAGAAGTTACTTTTTGTAAAAGATTAATTTTATGCTAACTTCAGAACTTTAACTCATATAAAATTTAGCCTAATTAGGCTAAACGATAATATTTTTTAAGAATCCTATTTTTGAAGTACCGAAAGTATTTCATTAAAATTGAAGGAATAATTTATTAACCAGAATATAGACTCATTCCAAATTAATTAAATTAACTGAAATTGTGTGCTACGAAGATAGCTTAATAACTTTCAATGATACTTTACAGGTTTTCTGATGTGATTAGAAAACCTTATTTTTTATATGAACACCCCTTATAACGTCTTACTACCAATTCTGTAATCTAAAAAATCATGTGAACGCTAATCATTATAAGCCTTGATTAATTGTTCAATTGTCTCCTAAGCCTCACAAAAGAAAATAAGTCTCTAAACATTAAAATTCTCTTTTAAATACCTAAGTAAAAGAAATCATTTATTTGAGTCTAATATTTTTGAAGAAATTAATGACGATACTTTTTTGATTAATAATCTTCCGCTTTGTGCCAAAGGTGTTTAATATAATGTTTCGACTCAATTCCGAACAATCAGGCAATAAAACTTTTTTTACTTTTCCACTCAACCATATTCTTATTTACCTAAACTGATTTGTAAAAAGAAGCCACATCGGCGGTCTAACACGATACATAAAGATTGGCTGTAGGCTTTCCATTTTTTTTAATTTATTAAGTACTTTTGGGGCTTGCTGCATCGCTTTTATAGTTTTGTTACCACAAAGCTAACCTAAGGCCTCTTATTCAAATCTATCGCTGCCGCTACAACAAAGCCTATCTCATTTTAAAACCTCCCCAAAAGCTAAAAAATCCCATAAAAATGTACTATCCGATTAATCAAAAACGACCTTGCTTAAAGAGTATTATTATATATTTTTTTAATCAATAGCCATGGAAACCATAGCAAAAAAGCAAATTATTTGTCGGCCAACGACAAAGCTGATTTTGAAGCAGAAATGCAAATAAACCAAGAATTAAAGCACGAAGTAGCACGATTAGTTTTGAAAAAGCTTCAAAACGAACAACGAGTGAGAAAGCATATCGAAAAGATAGAAATAGAGCGAATTGAAGCACAAAAGGCAGAAATGAAGAAGAAAAGCAATATCTCTATCAGAGATGCTATCAAACAGAAATGGGGGAAGTTATTAGAAAATCTGTCGTGTAATTGAGTATTCGCATTATCAGGAGAAAAACATATTTAACGTACAATATCGTAACCACTAAAAACAAATACCCCGCTGGGCTTGATTCCAACGGGGTTATTTTTTGATTACTCCTTATTACAAATTACCTTTCTTAAATTCCTTCACGGCATAATCGGCAGCACGAGCCGTAATAGCCATAAAAGTCAACGATGGATTTTGAGTAGAATTGGTTGTCATACAAGCTCCATCAGTCACGAATACATTTTTACAATTATGAAACTGATTCCACTTATTGAGCATGGATGTTTTCGGGTCTTTACCCATTCGTACACCACCCATTTCATGAATATCCAACCCTGGGGCTTTCGCTGGATTATCATGCGTTTTGATATTCGTAAAACCAGCTTTAGTATACATTTCGGTGAGTTGCTCATGAAAATCTTTTATCATTTTCTCGTCGTTATCATCATAAGCTACCGAAACTTTTAGCTGCGGAATTCCCCACGGGTCAAGCAGATTTTTATCGAGTGCCACATAATTGCTTTCTTTCGGAATAGTCTCGCCCATCATGTGCGAACCAACTCGCCAATTACCATATTTTGTCTGATTGAGGCTTTCTTTCAAATCTTCACCAATACCCGATGTATCTCGATAAGTCATGCGGCTGGCACTAAAACCTGCGGCATACCCACGCAAAAAGTCGGTTTCTTGCTTGAAAACATTGCGGAAACGAGGAATATAACTACCATTTGGGCGAATACCTTCGGTAGTAGTATCAAGAAATCCTTCGTATTCTCCCGAAATTGTCGTACGGAAATTATGAAACGCAATATATTTCCCCAAAAGCCCATTATCATTACCGAAACCATTCTGAAAACGATTTGAGGTAGAATTCAACAAAATCAAGTTCGTATTGAGCGTGGCAGCATTTAAGAAAATCACACGGGCATAATATTCAGTCATTTGCTTGGTGTGGGCATCAATCACACGCACGCCTGTGGCTTTTCCTTTTTGTTCGTCATAAATGATTGAATGAACCACCGAATCGGTTTTCATCGTCAATTTTCCAGTTCGCATCGCCCACGGAATGGTCGATGAATTACTGCTAAAATACCCTCCATACGGACACCCACGCTGACAAAGGTTTCGGTTCTGACATTGCCCTCTACCTTGCTGATAATGAATCGGTTGGGGCTTGGTTAGGTGAGCACAACGTCCAATGATAATCGGACGAGTACCGTTGTAATGCTTGGCCATTTCTTTAGTGAAATGCTTTTCCACGCACGACTGCTCGTGAGGGGGTAAAAACTCACCATCAGGCAGCTGCGGAAGTCCATCTTTATTTCCAGAAATACCCGCAAATTTCTCTACATAGCTATACCACGGTGCAATATCCGCATAGCCAATTGGCCATTCTACGGCATAACCATCACGTGCGGGGCCATCAAAATCATACTGCGACCAACGTTGGGTTCCTCTGGCCCACATCAATGATTTTCCGCCAACTTGATAGCCACGAATCCAATCAAATGGCTTTTCTTGCACGTACGGATGCTCAGCGTCTTTCACAAAAAAATGAGCAGCATCTTCATTAAATGCGTAGCAACGGCTCGCAATCGGATTGGCATCTTTGAGTTCTTTTGTGATTTGCCCGAGGTGGTCAAACTCCCACGGATTCATCATTGTGGTTGGGTAGTCGGTTACGTGCTTTACGTCACGTCCACGCTCCAGCAACAATGTACGCAAACCTTTTCCAGTCAACTCTTTAGCTGACCAACCACCACTAATTCCTGAACCAACTACGATGGCATCGAATGTGCGGTCTTTTACTGAATCTATATTGAAATTTGGCATTTTTTTCGTCGAATAATTAAGATGATTAAATTTGATTAGTCAGCAGACGATAGTTAATAGACAACATAAGTAATCTATTCATAATCAGCCATTGAAATAATCATTATTTTTTTACGGGAACACAGCCATGATAAAAACCTGGAGCCATGACGTATTTCTGCACATTTACCATATAATATTCAGAGTTTGTATAACCACGAATCGTTAGGTTTTTAATCATTTCCGCAAACTTTTGGCTTGCGTCGTCGGCTTTGCTTAGTTGCAAAATAGTATCCTTGCGTTGTTGAGCATCACATTCAACAAAAGATTTGTTGTAGGCCTGTTTGGTCAATTCTTCTGTTTTGGCAAGGCCTTGTCGAAGGTTTTTCTGTGCTTCTTCTCCGTAGCAATCATTAATCATACGTAAGGCAAATTGATGCACTTTTAGTGATTTTGCTCCTGGAGTTGTTGTTTCTGGAATAATAGTCTCTACGATTTCGGCTAAAATAGCCTCATCGTTGGCAGATAAAGATTTGTCGTTGCCAATTGAGTCGGGAGTCCAACAGGAAGCCCAAGCGGGCATGGACACCAAACCACCAAGAGCCACCGATAGGCTTTTCAGTGCGGTGCGTCGTTGCATAGTTTTGTTGATTTTAGGTTGAATAAATTATATTGTCGTTGAATTTTACAAATCTCAAAAATGGTTAATCGTTTTTTTTCATTTCTCATGAACCATCAAGCATTAACAATCACCTCAAAACTGCTTTAAATAACTAATTTTGGCAATCACATGGTTTTCTTTCTCGTAACGAATATCACTTGGTTCGCTTATATTATTAAATCCTCGACGATTGAAAACAATATAAATGTACGATAAGGGTTTGTATTCCCACGATAAACGAATGTTATAGTTTTTAGAGTTATTCTCCGAATTTTGCTGATAAAACCCAATCAATTGCACTCTCGGATTTAAGGCAAAACGTCCTTCTACTGAATATAAATCTACTTTTTTTCCATTAATTGCATCGCCAACACCTTTGAAACCATTACGATTATAGCGTCCTACAACCGAAATATGTGGAATCGGTGCAAACTGAAGCTTAAAATCGGTTGAGCTTAATTTTCCGTCAAAATATGTTCCCCAACTATGGTCAATTACCACATTGACAATTTTTGAAGGGTCAGAACTCGCAAAGATTTGATGACGAACATAATTATAATCTCCCACAGGAATTGAGACTCCGAGTGGCTCAAAAGGTTCTGTAAGGCGTTGAAAAGTTGGATTAACCAAATAGCCAAAAAATCCACCATTCTGAAAATTAAACCAAATAGGATTGATATTAATTTGGCGTTCTATCAACTGCCCCGTTGAAGCTTGGTGATAAAACTCTGTCATAACTCCTGGTTCAAAGGCTCTCACGTATTTTTTTGGCAGCCATTTCCCACGATTAAAAATAAAAATACCAGGCGTTGTGCCAATCACATCGGTTCGAGAAACAAAACCCATTTCTGGGTTATAATTTTTTGTCACGACTGATTGTGTCCACCAAACCTTAAATTGGTTATTGGTGAAGAAATATTGAGCAAAACCTGAAAAACCTTGCTGACCAGTATTGGTGGTTTTTGAATAAGTAGCCATGGCATTGACCGAATGCGACTGATTCAAACGAAAAAATCCATCAACTGTACCTACAATATTCGACCCATCAGGACGATTTTTAACTGTTAGGAGTCCTCCTATACGGCTTTGTTCGCCGAAATTTTCAGAGAAACGTCCTACAAAAAAGTTCGTAGCTGGCGTATCCCCTACCCCACGCTGACGCATCGCAATTACCCCAAAATTTCGTTTCAACGAACGATACACAAAACGCCCACCTGCATCAATCGGAATTGGTCGGTTATTATCATCTAAGCCAATTCTTCTACTAAAAAAAGGCTGTGCACGCATGGTTCCACCCGAAAAATCATCATTTGGGCCAACTCCTACACCAAAAAGCGAAGCATTTTCAAGAAAGAACTGACGTCTTTCGGGAAAAAACACCGAAAAACGAGTTACGTTATTTACTTGTCGGTCGGCATCAGCTTGGGCAAAATCAGTGTTTGTCGTTAGGTCTAAAACAGCATTTGAATTAATTGCCCATTTTAGTTCTCCACCCAATTTAAAATTCGTTTCGGTAGGTTTTGGCACTTTCTGACCACTGTAATGGTCAAATGATGTCAAAAAATAAGGTTGGATTCTGATATTGGTTGATGGAGGTGGTGGTTGAAGATTTTTCAATTCACCCGCATAAGTCATACGTAAATTTGAAAAAATTCGAGGATACGGCGAAAAAGCAGTCTGCTCATTACTCATTCGGCGACTACGAAAAATATTAAAACCCCATGTATGTAGGCTATCCAATGTTTTTGGATAACGTAATGTTTGCCACGGAATTGCCATCTCAGCAACCCACCCCGAATCGGTTCGTGAAGTACGCACACGCCAAAGGCCATCCCAATCAACATCGTAGTAGAGGTCATCGAACGAAAGTAAATCTCGCTGCACACCATACGGATTAGTTACCAAAACCATGGCATTGCGTTTATCTCGAAAACCATCGAACGATAAAGCCACCATATCATGCTGTCGAAAATTAAAATCTCGCTTAAAGTCAGTGGCACGAATGGCTTTTTTGCCCAGGGAGTCTTTCGCAAAAATGCCAAAATATAAATATTGCTTATTGTAAAGCACCTTTACTTCAGTGTCCTGTGTCGGCTTTTTTCCTTGAAATGGCTCGATTTGAATAAAGCCAGAAGTTGGTTTTACTTTTCGCCATTCGGCATCATTCATTACTCCATCAATGCGTAGTGAAGTACCAATCGGTAAAGCTTCAATTTTTCTTTTAATAGAATCGGGTTCAAAAATATTGGCATCTTGAGCAAAGACTACAAAGTTGGTGGTTACTAAAGAAAAAAGGAGGAGTTGTCTTATCATTGGCAAAGAACTTTTTCACTACAAAACTAATTAAAAATTTTAATCTGAATTTTATTGTTACGCCAAATGTTTCTTTCACAAGCAATTTTATAATTTTGCAGGCGTTTGAAAGTTTAAAATCTAAATTATTGCTCAGGCGGCACCCTTGTAAATCAAAATCGTAAATCAAGTAAGATGTTAGTCAATATTTTTAAGTCAAAAATCCACCGAGTGAAAGTCACTCAAGCCGAACTCAATTACGTAGGAAGCATCACTATCGACGAAGATTTGCTCGATGCTGCAGGAATCATGGAAAATGAGCGAGTACAAGTCGTAAATAATAACAATGGAGAGCGGTTGGAAACTTACGCAATCAAAGGTAAGCGTGGCTCGGGGATTATCTGTCTTAATGGTGCAGCTGCTCGCAAAGCCGAAGTGGGCGACATCGTGATTATTATTTCTTACGCTTGGATGACCCAAGAAGAAGCTAAAACCCATAAGCCAATGATTGTTTTTCCTGACGAAAACAACTTGGTGGTGAAATAATTGTAGCACAATTCTCCAGAATTGTTCAGTTGAATTATCATGTATAATATTCAGGCAAGGTGACAGTTTACAAAGCTGTCCTACTTTAATAAATGAAAAAAACACTCCAGTACCTTCTATCGCTAACAGTTGCTGCTGTTTTAGTATGGTTTACGTTTAAAGACATCGACTTAAATACTCTTTGGGAAAAGATAAAACAAGCTGATTATCGTTGGGTAGTACTTTCGGCCGTAATGGCTTTGGTGGCACATTGGAGTCGGGCCTATCGTTGGGTTCTGATGCTCGAACCGATGGGCTATAAACCTTCGGTATTTCGTACTACGATAGCAGTTTTAGTGGGTTATGGGGCAAATTTGATTTTCCCAAGAGCGGGCGAAGTAGCTCGTTGCGGAACTTTGAATAAATTGGAAGATATACCCTTTGAAAAATCATTCGGAGCGGTAATAGCCGAGCGTTTGATTGATGTTTTAGTACTTTTAGTATTGATTTTCTTGAATTTTATTCTCGAATTCGACCGACTAAAAGATGTTTTCTTTAATTTTTTTGGCGAAAAATTCAAAAATCCACTCCTACTCGGTAGCTATGCTTTAGTAGGTATTGGGTTACTTGTAGCAGCTTATTTTTTATTCAAGAAAAACCAAGAACGCATCGCACAGAATACTATTTATCAGAAAGTTGCTAAAATCATCGGAGGTTTTGCGAGTGGTTTTATGAGTGTACGAAACCTTAAAAACCCTTCGGCATTTATCTTTCATACGGTTCTGATTTGGACAATGTATTTCATAATGACTTACGTTCTTTGCTTTGCACTGCCCGAAACTGCTAATCTTTCGCCATTAGCTGCCCTTTCAATTTTTGTGATGGGTTCAATCGGAATGGCAGCACCAACGCAAGGTGGTATTGGAAGTTATCATTTTTTGGTAGGAAGTATCGTAGTGCTTTATGGGCTTTCGCAACAAGATGGTATTACGCTCGCTACATTCCTTCATGCCATGCAAGGAATGGTCTTTGTAGCTATTTTTGGTATTATTGCTTTTTTATTAACATTGGTTTTACCGAAGAGAAAAGCTTAAAATTTAACATTATTGAAAAATGACCGAATCAAAAATATTGAGTCTAACAGAAGCCAAACAACAAATCGAACAATGGCAATCTGAAGGTAAGAAAATCGTTTTTACTAACGGGTGCTTCGATATTGTGCATCTCGGACACATTGATTACCTTGAAAAAGCCAGCAACTTAGGCGATAAACTCGTTCTTGGTTTAAACACCGATGCTTCGGTAAGACGTTTGAAAGGAGAAAGCCGTCCCGTAATAAATGAATACGCACGTTCACGCATGATGGCAGCTATGAGTTTTATTGATGCTGTCATTTTGTTCGACGAACCAACGCCAAAAGAGCTAATCGAGACACTTTGTCCGAATATTTTGGTTAAAGGCGACGATTATACGGTCGAAAATATCGTTGGTTCAGATTTTGTGATAGCCAATGGAGGCGAGGTAAAAACTATTTCATTGGTGAAAGGTTATTCAACCAGCTCAATTATTCAGAAAATAAAAGAAAATTATTAGTCGATTGACAATCAGTTTTCAAATAAAAACAAAAAATTATGATAATAATTATTGGTATCGTCTTTATGGTACTGGGCATGATAGTATCAGGACGTTTGAAAAGTAAATTTGCTCAATACTCTCAGATACGTTTGCGTAATGGCATGACTGGTGCTGAAATAGCTCAACGAATGCTACACGACAACGGAATTTATGATGTAAGAATTACACAAGTGGAAGGCCAATTAACTGACCACTATAACCCACTTGATAAAACCGTAAACCTCAGCTATGATGTTTACACAGGTGCAAGTGCCGCCTCGGCTGCGGTGGCAGCTCACGAGTGTGGCCACGCCGTGCAACATGCTATGGCTTACGCACCGCTCAAGATGCGTTCGGCATTAGTACCAGCAGTAAATGTGGCTACTAACGTGATGAACTTTGCCAATATGTTTTTGATGTTTGGGGGCGTGTATATGATTTCTCGTGGTAGTTCGTTTGGCAATATTTTGTTGATGGTTTTAATCGTAGCAAATGCTGCGTTAGCCTTATTCTCACTTATTACATTACCCGTAGAATACGATGCAAGTAACCGTGCCTTGAAATGGATGGAAAGTCGTGCAATCGTAACTACAGGCGAACATGATATGGCCAAAGATGCTCTCAAATGGGCTGCTTTGACTTATGTAGTTGCAGCAGCAGGTGCAGTAGCTAACTTGCTTTACTACTTGAGCATTTTCTTAGGTAGAAGAGACGACTAAGCCTTTCTGACGATTCGAGAGAATTGTTCTAAAAAACCACGAATTTAACAGACCTTTTGTTGAATTCGTGGTTTTTTGTTGTATTTTCGTCACTCTCAAACTATTAAAAGCCAACAAAGTGATTTCTCAATTCAATTTCCCTACTAAAATCCGTTTCGGTGCGGGTGTAGTTTCTGAACTTCCTGCGTATCTGAAAGACAATAATCTTTCAAAACCACTGGTCGTGACTGACCCAAACGTGGCCAATTTGGAATTTTTCAAACAAATAATTCAAGATTTATCCTCGAAAGGCATCAGCGTTGAAGTATTCAGCGATATTCATAAAAACCCTGTAAAATCAGATGTGTATAAAGGCGATGAAGCCTATTATGGCACTGAGCGTGATAGCATCATTGGAATCGGCGGTGGTGCAGCAATTGATGTAGCGAGAGCCATTTTATTAAGGATTAATCACCGTGAAGACTTATTCAAATACGATGATTTAATTGGTGGCGATGTGTATGTAACCAACGATGTTCCGCATTTTATTACGATTCCGACAACCGCAGGAACAGGTAGCGAAGTAGGCCGTAGTGCCATCATTGCCGACGATGAAACGCATCAGAAAAAAATTCTTTTCTCGCCAAAACTTCTTGCAAAAATCATTTTTGCCGACCCATTACTCACAATGGATTTACCGCCATTTATTACTGCCGCAACGGGTATGGATGCACTCACGCACAATATGGAGGCATTTGTGGCTAAAAACTGGCACCCAATGTGCGATGGTATTGCGTTGGAAGGAATTGCGTTGATACATGAGTCATTAGAAAAGGCCGTCAACAAACCTGACTTAGAATCTCGCAGTAAAATGTTGATTGCATCATTGATGGGTGCGGTGGCATTTCAGAAAGGCTTAGGCGTCGTACATTCGTTAGCACATCCACTGTCATCTTTGCTCGATACGCATCATGGGTTGGCCAATGCCGTAAACATTCCGTACGGAATGAAGTTTAATATTTCAGGTTTTGAAGATAAATTCCGCCGAATTGCTCGCACACTTGATTTAAAAGATGAATCGGGCGAAGCAGTTGTGCAGTATTTGTTTGAGCTAAATACGAAAGTAAATATTCCGCACCGTTTGCGTGATATTGGTGTGAAATCAGAGCATATCGAAACGTTGGCCGATTTAGCGATTGCCGATTTTGCTCACCCAAATAACCCAAAACCAGTTTCGAGAGAAGACTTTAAAAACCTATATTTGGAAGCCTTATAGTTTATCAGGAAAAATATTACATCTGTAAAACATCCGATTTAGCATGAATGTACGACCTTTAGTGTACTCATGCTAAATTCCAATTTATACCCCCTTTTATTTATGTAATTCTAAACATTTACTATCATGAAACGCTCTTTGACTTTCGTTCTTTTATTTTTACTTTCCAGCAAAATATTCGGACAAATAACCAATAATAAGTATGATTATTTTTTAAGAAAAATGCAAATTGCAGGAAGTAGTGATAGTAAAATAGTTGTCAATAAAAACAATGGCGACACTACATTTCAGGCGTATTATAATTCGAGAGATGTAGTCAATAATACCCAACAAGAGTTTACAAAAATCTATAAAGGCACACCATTTTTTAAGAATGGTTGGTATAAAGGAAAAATAAGCACCGAAAGTGGAAAAGATATGGAGTTCTTGATGGCTTTTAATATGCAAAAAAACGAACTTTATATCGTAGAAGACATTAACAAAGATGCCATTACTATTAAACCAGAGGCCTTTACTATTATGGGGCATCATTTTGGCAAATTTGAAAATGCGTATTACGAAATTATCCATATCAGTAAAAACTCACTTTTAAAACAATATTCTTGCGTTTTACATAGTAATAATACCGAAAAAACTGGCTACGAATCTTCGGGAGAATACGAAGGGGAGTTTGTGAAATCTTCTAAGTTTTTTATTCTGAAAGACGAGTCGGTGGTGCAGTTGCCGAGAGGTAAAAACATCCTTAATCTTTTTGGTGATAAAAAAACTTTGGTTGAGCAATATGTAAAGGCTAATACTATTAATCTTAAAACAGAAAACGGACTCGTTAGTACTTTCAAGTACTACGATTCACTCGAAAATCCTCAATGAAAATAGGAATTACAGATTGTGGTGAAAAACATCTAATTTACGAAAAATGGATGTTATCACAAAATGCTTTAGTTGGCACACAGCACATTGAAGTAATTAAGCTTGGCTATAAACTCAATAATTTGCACGAAATAGAGCAATGCGACGGCATTATTTTGTCGGGTGGCGAAGATGTGCATCCACGTTTATATAATCGACCTGAGTTTTTGAGCTTGTGTAATCTTGATTTCATGGACGAACGCCGTGATGAATTTGAATGGCAAGTGTGTGAATACATCTTCAAAAATCAAGTACCAGTTTTGGGGATTTGTCGAGGTTTACAACTGGTGAATGTATTTTTGGGTGGTACGCTGATTCCAGATTTACCAACCGCTGGAAAAGAAAATCACTCAAAGTATTTTGAAGGGAAAGACCGTTATCATAACATAGAAATTATTCACGATTCCGAACTTTCAAAAATTACCAATATTGTATTTGGAGATGTCAATTCGGCCCATCATCAATCGGCCGATATTATTGCTCCTTCACTCAAAGTAAATGCTCTTTCAGATGATAGAGTTGTGGAAGGCTTGGAGTGGCGGTTCGACTCCGCTCACCGACCACAGTTTGACCCGGTGGGTGAGCGAAGCCGAAACCACCGAAGCCACTATTTAATGCTCGTGCAATGGCATCCAGAACGCATTATCAATGCCGAACAAAATAATTTTTCTTATAAAATTCGACAAGATTTCGTCGAAAACATTCAATCAAAAATTCAATAATGACACTCGATTCTTTTCTAAAAAAACTTAAGGAAACCCCACAAGAAGTAGCATTTACCGATACGATGGCCGTTGTGGAAGCACTTTATGATTTTACGCCAACTGCTTTTCAAAATGGAGATTTAAACAACGAAGCTGGCCAAAATTCAGGTTCTTGCAAATTATTTTCATTCGCAAAACTCCAAAACTTTTCGGTAGAACAAACCCTCGCTTGCTTTGGCGATTTCTACCGAAAAGACGTACTCGAAAACCCCGATGCAACGAACCACCAAAATATCAGAAACTTTATAAAAACGGGTTGGGAAGGAATTTCTTTTCAAGGAACCGCTCTAACGGAGAAAAAGTAAAAAATCGAAAATAAATGTGGCATACCTACCAAGGTTTGCCACATTACCTTTTTTAAAGTTTCTCCCCAATCGGCAAGCCAATAGATTTTAACAAAAGCGAAGCATTGAAACTTTTACAAACGCCTTCTTTTATCAAATAATCGAATAATAATTCGCCATTTTCGGTGGCATACTCGAAATAATAATTTTTCACTACACCGGAGTGCTCCTCCGAAATTTCAGTCATACGCAAATCGTGCGTAGCTACCATTGCATACGCATTTGAGTTCACGATTTTCTCCAGCAAAGCCATCGAACCCGCCAATTTATCTTCTGAATTTGTTTCTCTCAAAAAAAAAAAAAAAAAAAACAACGCATTATCATTGTTGTTGATAGCTGCCAAAACGAGCTTAATTCGTTCAATTTCAGCCTTGAAAGTTGAAGCATTTTGCTGAATAGAATCTTTGATTCGCATATAGCAAATCAGTTTTATGCCATCACTCACACTCATTTTCTTGGCAAAAACTGGGCAACCAGCATACGCCAAGATAATATTTAGCCCAACCGTACGCAAAAATGTACTTTTACCCGACATATTTGAGCCAGTAATGAGCGTTAGTCGATTTTTTTCGTCGAAATCAAAACTATTACAAACTACATTCTTAGTATTGATAAGCGGATGCCCCATTTCTTGCCCATACAATTCAAAAGTTTTACTATCAATTATATCAGGGAAACACCAATTAGGCTTATTGAAATGTAGATTTCCGATACTGGCATAAAGTTCAAAAACGCCAATAACATCAAATATTTTCTCAAAAAAATCAGGATTTTCTTTCAACCATACCCTTAGTTTGATTAACTGAACTGGCTGAAAAGGCGTGGCCAATGTCAAAAATAGTGAAGCCAGCATATTTCGTCGCATATCCAGCTTTTTCAAAATTACCACAAAATCATCAATCGGATTTTTAGTATTTAGTTTTGAAATTGGTAGTCGTGTGTGAGTCATTTTTAAAATTTCAGACTGCCAATTTTCTTGAGCGATAAGCCCCGTTGCTACTCCAAACTTTTCCATCAAACGCCCCGCTCCTGCTACCGTTTCAAAATATTCTTCAGTATGGTTACGATTTATGCCCGTAAGTCTGAAATTTATCAAAGCCAAAGTCGCCACTCCATAACCAGCAAACGATGGCGACACAAAGTAAGCAGAAGCAAAAACCGCTATCCACAAAAAAGGTAAGATTTTGGCATAAATCGCAATGAATTTTTCCAGCTTCAAGACAGGTGGATGCTCTATTTGATTCAGCACTCTACTCACGCCACGTTCTTCGTTTGAAATCCTAAACATTGAGGCAAAAAAACTCAAACGCCAGTCGGTTTTGGCAGCCATTTCTCTGGCAGCTTCTTGTTTTTGACTGATAGAAAAAGTCTGGTTTTCGCCCAAAAGTTGCTGAGCCAAGTAATCACTTCCCGACTTACTTTTTGTTCGGTTTATCAGATGAAACAGCGTTCCTTCACCGAAAATATCTAAATCTTCACTAAAATTATGCGTTGGTCGGCCATATTCTTGACCACTATAATACATTCCCGAAATTTTGTCCAAGCACGTCAATTCATTCTGAATCACGGCGAGTGTTGTTTCTT
Source organism: Cytophagaceae bacterium (assembly GCA_027488335.1). Taxonomy (GTDB): domain Bacteria; phylum Bacteroidota; class Bacteroidia; order Cytophagales; family Spirosomataceae; genus Emticicia. The sequence continues at coordinate 33,365 of JAIYBU010000169.1, read as the reverse complement.
TCAAATCGACCTCGGCATCAATTTTTTCGTGGTGTTTTACCAAATAATAAAAGCCCAAAATGCCCCCAATAATTGAAAGCCCACCAATGATTTCATTGAATTTGAAAAGCTGATAAACCACAACCAATAGCCCAATTATAAGCAACAATCGGTACATCGAAATTTGGTCACTTTTCTTTTTTAGTATGGCTATTTCGGCAAGTAATGTGGTTATTTTTTCTTGATAAGTCTTTTTCATGCAAACAATTTTTGTATCTGTCGCAAAAATAGACAACTATGTCGGAGTTTTAGATGAAATATAAAAGTTTATCCACTCGAATGTTTATTTTTGTACAATAACCACAAACGTCGGTAAGTCTTAAAGTATTGCCGACGTTAATCACTTGATATTAAACATAAAAAATTTATATGCAAATCATCAATCCAGCTACCGAAGAAATCATTACTACTTTACAAGAAGATTCGGCCGAAAGCCTTAAAAACAAACTAAAAACCTTACAAAAAGGGCAAAAGTCTTGGGCGAAAGTTAATCTAAAAAAACGTATCGCCATCATTGCCAAATTCTCTGAACTATTAGCAGAAAATATTGAAGAATTGGCCGAAACGCTCACTTCTGAAATGGGTAAACCACTCCAACAAGCTCGTAATGAAGTAAACGGAGCCAGGGGAAGAATCAAGTTTTTTGTGGAAAACTCACAGAAATACTTGAAAGATGAAGTAATGACCAAGCAAGAAGGGCTTACCGAACGCATTTCATACGAACCACTCGGCGTCGTTTGTAATATCTCAGCTTGGAATTACCCATTTTTAGTTGGTGTGAATGTTTTTATCCCTGCTTTGATTGGTGGAAATGCTGTTTTCTACAAACCTTCAGAATTTTCGACCTTGACGGGTTTAAAAATTGAAAAGTTTCTGAAAGTGGCGGGTGTTCCCGCAGATGTTTTTGCGGTGGCAGTTGGTGCAAAAGAAGTAGGAGAACAACTGTTGGCAATGCCGCTTGATGGCTATTTCTTCACGGGTTCGTATCGAACTGGCCTTTATATTTATGAAAAAGTAGCTCCGAAAATGGTACCTTGCCAACTCGAACTGGGTGGTAAAGACCCACTTTATGTAGCAGATGATGTAGCTGATATTCAAGGAGTTGCTGCAGGAACGGCCGATGGAGCATTTTATAATAATGGGCAAAGTTGCTGTGCAGTTGAGCGTATTTATGTACACGAAAAAGTATATGACCGCTACGTTGAAGAATTTGTGAAGGAAGTAAAAAGCTATAAAATTGGTCAGCCAACCGAAGATGGTATTTATATCGGTGCTTTGAGCCGAAAATCTCAGTTAGATTTTCTTGAAAATCAAGTACAAGATGCTGTAAAAAAAGGTGCAACACTACTTACTGGTGGAAAAAGAATTGCAGGAAATGGCTATTTTTTCGAGCCAACGGTTTTGACGAATGTGACCCATAAGATGGATGTGATGCAGGCCGAATCTTTCGGGCCAATTATCGGAATCATGAAAGTAAAAGATGATAAAGAGGCCACAAAGTTGATGCAAGACACCGAATACGGCCTCACGGCGGCGGTTTATACGCCCGATAAAAAACGTGCTGAAAGAATATTGAAACAAGTGAATGCAGGAAGTGGTTATTGGAATTGTTGCGACCGTGTTTCGGCTCCGCTTCCGTGGAGTGGGCGTAAACATTCGGGCTTTGGGGCTACGCTTTCGCACGCAGGTATTCGTGCATTCGTGAAGCCAAAGGCTTGGCATTTAAGAGGATGATTTTTGATTAACGAGTGATTCGATTGACGAATGACGATTTGAAATCCTGAAGGGGTTAAACAAAAACGCAATAGCAAGTTCAACTCCTTCAGAGTTGTTTCATCGCATTATAAATATCCCGTGGGTTTCACCCACGGCTATTCATGTTTAAGCCTTTCAGGCTTTTCATGAACCAAGAAAGTTTACCAATAACCAGTAACCAATTCACCAGTAACAATTACCCCAATTACTCAATAAGCATTTCACCAATCAACAAATAACCAACGTATGAAAAAAACAGTACTATTTGCACTTTTAGCTATTAGTTCGGGAGCTTTTGCACAAACAACTCCTGCCAAAAGGCAACTCAAACCATCGGATGTTTTTCGCCAAGTTAGTTTGAGCGACCCGCAGATTTCGCCCGAAGGAAATTGGGTAGCCTACTCTCTTTCGAGTGTAGATTCAGTAAAAAACAAACGCAATTCTGACATTTGGATGCAATCGTGGGATGGAAAAGAGTCTATTCAACTTACTTTTTCGCCCGATGGAGAATCAAAACCTCGTTGGAGTCCAGATGGAAAATATTTATCATTTACTTCTTCTCGTGGTGGGCTTACGGGTAGTCAAATTTGGCTCATGGACCGCCGTGGTGGTGAAGCCAAACAATTAACCGATATTAAAAAAGGTGATTTATCGGACTATGCGTGGTCGCCCGATGGCAAGAAGATAGCCTTAGTTATTACGAATGATGCTGATACCGCAAAATCGAAATCACCGAAGCCGATTGTTATCGACCGTTTTCATTTCAAGCAAGACGTAGAAGGGTATTTAATGAAAAAAACAACGCATTTGTATCTTTATAACCTCGAAACCAAAAAAATTGATACGCTCACGAAGGGCATTTATGATGAAACTTCGCCAAAATGGTCGCCAGATGGAACGCAAATTGCGTTCATCAGTAACCGAACCGAAGACCCAGACCGCAACGAAAATACCGACATTTGGGTGATTGATGCAAAACCAAATGCTACTATGAAGCAAATCACGACTTTTACAGGACGTGATTATGGCCACGAATGGAGTGTGGATGGAAAACAAATTGCGTATTTACGCACTACTTCGGCCGAAAGTTATATCATGTATGACCAATCAATTTTGTGTGTAGTTTCGAAAGAAGGTGGCGAACCAAAACTATTGAGCAAATCTTTAGACCGCCCAGTTGGTAACCCAAGATGGAGTAAAGATGGAACTTCGATATACGCCATTGTTTCTGATGACCGCACGAGATACATTGCACAATTTTCGGCGACAGATGGTAAAATGACTAAGATTTTGGGTGGAAATAGAAGTTTTAATGGTATCGAAAGACATACTTCTGGAAACTGGCTTGCAAGCTTGAGTGACCCACAAACGCCAAGCGAGCTTTATGCTATTGAAACAGGCAACCTACGAAAACTGACCAAACACCAAGATACATTTTTGGCCCCATTGGCATTGGCAACGGTTGAAGGTTTTATTTCAAAAAGTAAAGATGGAGCTTCGGTTTCAAACTTGCTTTATTTACCAGCTAATGCACAAAAAGGTCAAAAATTGCCAACTTTACTATTTATTCACGGTGGCCCAGTGGCACAAGATGAATTTAGTTTCGATATGTCTCGCCAAATGTTGGCAGCAGCGGGCTATGCCGTTGTGGCAGTAAATTACCGTGGTTCGAATGGTCGTGGCTTAGATTTCTGCAAAATTATTTCGGCTGATTGGGGAAATAAAGAGGTTTTAGACATCTTGGGAGCAACCGATTATGTAGTACAAAATGGCATTGCTGACCCCGAAAAATTGGGAATCGGTGGTTGGAGTTATGGTGGAATCCTGACAAACTACACGATTGCAACTGACACTCGTTTTAAGGCGGCATCGAGTGGTGCGGGGGTTTCGTTGATTTCTTCTTTGTATGGTGTTGACCAATACATTTTGCAATATGAGCATGAATTGGGCTCACCGTGGAAGAATTTCGATAAATATATTGCCCTTTCTTACCCTTTCTTGAAAGCCGACCGTATCAAAACTCCTACTCAATTTATGGTTGGTCAGAGCGATTTCAATGTTCCTTCGGTGGGTAGCGAGCAAATGTATCAAGCATTCCGCTCGTTGGGTATTCCAACTGAATTGATTATTTACCCTGACCAATTTCACGGCATTACCAATCCGAGTTATCAAAAAGACCGTTTTGAGCGATACATTGCTTGGTTTAATAAATATTTGAAAAAATAATATTTAGGTAATTTTTAAGGAAGTCTTCGTTTGAAACGAAGCCTTCCTTTTTTCATAGTTTATTATACAAACTTTTCGTAATTGGCTTCATCATAGAAATATTTTCACCCAAAGTTCGATATAATTAACTGTGTAGTACTTATGTATCTAATAAAGCTAATTTACAAAACCACAATTACAATGAGCAATTTTTAGCCTCTTCTCTCTTTAGTTTCAATCATTATCGTCCTGTTTTTTTGCCACTATATCTATATAATTTGTCTTTGTTCGGATAATAAAATATATTTGGATAATACAATTCGTATATCATTCAATCCTCTATAAAAAACAAATGGAAACCCTTAATCTTAACCGTCGAAAATTCATTCAAGGAGTTTCGGCTACGATTGCCTTATCTACACTTGGCACGAAAGCCAACCCCGTTTTTACGCCCGCAAAAACCTATAAAGTTGCCTTAATAGGTACAGGTTGGTATGGAAAAAGTGACCTTTTTCGCCTCATACAAGTAGCTTCAGTTGAAGTAGTTGCTCTCTGTGACCCTGACCAAAATATGCTGAAAGCCGCAGGAGATTTGGTAGCTAAAAGACAAGAATCGAAGCAAATTCCGAAACTTTACGGCGATTACAGAAAACTATTGGCCGAAAATAAACTTGATATTGTATTGGTGGGCTCGCCCGACCATTGGCACGCTCTGCACGCTATCGAAGCCATGAAATCGGGAGCAAACGTGTATGTGCAAAAACCAATCAGTGTTGATGTTATTGAAGGGGAAGCAATGGTAGCAGCCGCCCGAAAATATAATAAAGTAGTACAGGTGGGTACACAGCGTAAAAGTACACCTCACTTAATTGATGCTAAGAAAAACATCGTCGATGCTGGACTTTTGGGAAAGGTTTCGCACGTAGAAATGTGTTGTTATTACCACATGCGAAACAACGGGAACCCACCAGTAGAGCCAGTGCCAGCATTTTTCGACTATGACATGTGGACGGGGCCAGCCCCGATGCGTCCGTATGATGGCTTGCCGCATATTCGTTGGTGGAGGACTTTTAATGAATATGGCAATGGTATAGTGGGAGACATGTGCGTTCACATGCTTGATACTGTGCGATGGATGCTCAAACTCGGTTGGCCAAAACGTGTGAGTTCGCAAGGTGGAATTTATGTACAAAAAGAAGGTAAATCTAATATTTCGGACACACAATCGGCTGTTTTTGAGTATGATGAACTGAATTGCGTTTGGCAACATCGTTCGTGGGGAACACCCGCCAATGCTGAATATCCATGGGCATTTATTTTGTATGGTGATAAAGGAACGCTTTATGCCAGCACCATGAAATATACATTTGTTCCGCAAGGTAAAGGGCAAAAAATAGATAAAGATGTGGTTTATGAAAAAGAAAAATATCCAGAAGATTTGACCGAAGAACGCATCGAATTAAATGCAGCTCCTGCCACTCGTCTGCACATGCTTGATTTCTTGAATGCCATCGAAAATAATACTCGTCCAATAGCTGATATTGAAGAAGGACATATTTCAACAGCCAGTTGTATTTTGGCCAATATGTCAATGAAATTAGGTCGGCCATTGGTTTATGACCCGAAAAAACGAGAAGTTGTCAACGACAAAGAAGCAAACGCTCTACTTAGAAGACCTTACCGTGGTCCGTGGAAACACCCAGAAGTTGGTACTGTGTAAGATAAATATTTATTTTAGCTTCCTGAAACATTCAGTTTTCGGGAAGCTATTTTTTTACTTCTAAATGTAAGATAGTACTATGAAAAAAATCTTCTTTTCGATTCTCGCCATCATATTATTACAAAGCAGTAGTCTTAAAAAAGAGCAATCCCCCAATATCATTTTGATTTTCATGGATGATATGGGCTACGGCGATTTAAGCTGCTATGGAGCAATCAATTATCGCACACCAAACATTGATAAACTCGCCACCGAAGGTATCAGATTCACCAATTTTTTGGCAGCTCAAGCAGTTTGTAGTGCTTCACGAGCTGCACTACTTACAGGATGCTACCCAAATCGTATCGGTATTTCGGGGGCTTTAATGCCAAATAGCAAAAATGGTATTAATTCCACTGAAATTACTATTGCCGAAATGCTCAAAGATAAAGGGTACTCTACGGGTATTTTTGGTAAGTGGCACTTAGGCTTTCAAAAACAATTTTTACCATTACAACACGGATTTGATGAATACGTTGGCCTACCTTACTCTAATGATATGTGGCCTGTAAATTTTGATGGTACACCTGCACAACCTAATCAAAATAAATTTGTTTATCCTGTGCTTCCTTTGATTCAAAATAATGATAAAAAAGAAGAAATAAAAACCCTCGACGACCAAGCAAAACTTACGACACTTTACACCGAAAAAGCGGTTAATTTTATCAAAAAGAACAAGAAAAATCCATTTTTCTTGTATTTACCTCATTCAATGCCGCACGTACCAATTGCTGTTTCGGACAAATTTAAAGGAAAAAGCAAGCAAGGGCTCTACGCCGATTTGATGATGGAAATAGATTGGTCGGTAGGCGAAATAATGAAAACCTTGAAAGAAAATGGTTTAGATAAAAATACGCTGGTGATTTTCACGAGCGATAATGGCCCGTGGTTAAACTTTGGCAATCATGCAGGTTCGTCAGGAGGATTACGAGAAGGCAAAGGAACAAGTTTTGAAGGTGGGCAGCGAGTACCGTGCATCATGCGATGGAAAGGTACAACGCCCGAAGGGGTAATCTGTAATCAATTGGCTTCAACGATTGATGTTTTACCAACAATTGCTCAAATTACTGGCTCTAAACTTCCAACGAATAAAATTGATGGTGTTGATATTCTCTCGTTAATCAAAGGAAATTTAAGCGAAAGTCCTCGAAAAACATTTTACTATTATTACCGCAAAAACTCATTAGAAGCCGTAAGAATGGGAAGTTGGAAATTGGTTTTTGAGCATAAAGGTCGCTCTTATATGAATCAATTGCCTGGCAATGATGGTTTTGCAGGAAAAGCCCCCGAAGATGTGCTTACCCCAATGGCACTCTACGACCTCCGTCGTGACCCATCGGAGCAATATGATGTTCAGAACATTTATCCAGAAATCGTAGCAGAACTGCAAAAGATTGCCGAAGAAGCCAGAGAAGACCTCGGTGATGACCTTACAAATAGAAAAGGAAAAAATGTGAGAGCAAGTGGTTTGGTTGAATAGTTCTTTAGAACAGCGAAGGCAAAACTTAAAGTCTTGCCTTCGTTAAAAACTGAATTATCATCTCCCACCAGGAGGGCAATTTTGCTTCAAATAATTGGTGAATAACGTATTCAAATGCTTACGAGTACCTTCTCCTTCATAAATCCCGTGACTACGGTTCGGATAAGGCATAAACTGAAATTGGCGGTTATGCTTAATTAACTCATTTACAAGCATTTCAGCATTTTGATAATGCACGTTATCATCACCTGTTCCGTGAATATACAATAAATTTCCTACCAAATTTTTAGCGTGCGTAATGGGTGAACCATTCACAAAATCTTCACGATTTTCTTGCGGTAGCCCCATATAGCGTTCTTGATAAATATTATCATAACAAAGTTGATTGCCAACGGCTGCCACCGAAATACCTGTTTGATAAAACTGAGGGTATTGGAAAAGTAAGTTCAGAGTCGAAGAACCACCCCCACTCCAACCATGCACTGCCACACGAGTTGTATCAACATATTTCCATTTTCTGATTTCCTTCACGGCCATTGCTTGGTCACGGATATTCACGACACCGATTTTTCGATAAATAGCTTTTCTCCACGCACGTCCACGAGGCAGTGGCGTCCCACGATTATCGACCGAAGCATAGATATAGCCATCTTTTGCCATATCACCGTTATAGAGACCATTCATTCCTGTACCATACGTATCTTTTACCGTAGCCGAGGCTGGCTCTCCATACACATTAAACACGATTGGGTAACGCTTTGTAGAATCAAAGTTGGCAGGTTTTACCATCCAGCCTTCAATATCAATCCCGTCTTCGGTTTTCACTTTAAAAAACTCCACTCGTTTGTTTACTTTCAAATTAGCCAATTTCGTAACTATACTTTCTTTTTCGTTCAAGGGCGAATGGTCTGCTAAATTTATCCACTCAGTCATTGGGGCAATATTTGCACTTGAAAATGTATGTCGAGCAAATTTTCCATTCGGCGAAAGCACATAATTGTGCGTTCCTGCGGGAGCATTTGGTAAAACAGGTTGCATTTCAGCACTACCATCTAATTTGATGCGGAAAAGATAATTTTGCAGAGCATTTTGTGGCGAACCTGTGAAGTAAACATAGCCATTGGCTTCATCAATCAACGGAATATGCACGATGTCGTAATTACCCTTAGTGAGCAATGTTTCTTTTCCATTCAAATCCATTTTATAGATATGTCTCCAACCATCTTTTTCACTTATCCACAAAAATTCTTTGCCACCTTTCAGCCATTCCCAACCTTCTTGTTCATCGGCCCAACGCTCTTTTGTATCAATCCAAGCCTCGTCTGATTCGGTAAAAATCGTTTTTGTTTTACCCGTAAGTGCCTGACAAATAATAACTTTACTCTGATTCTGCTTACGATTCAATTGTTGAATAATAATATCATTGGTGTTTGGCACCCACTCCATGCGTGGCACATACGTTTGTTGTGGGTCGCCTTCAATGTTCATTTTTAAGGTTTTACCAGTGACTACATTGGCCACTAAAATCTTATACGGCGATGGACTTTCACCTACTTTTGGATATTCAACTGGCACATTATACGAGTAAATTGAGTCCGTATTGTTTATCATCAAAAAATCACGAATCTTGGTAGCATCAATTTGCCAATAAGCAATACTTTTTCCATCTGGACTCCAACGAAAACCATCACGACACGCAAATTCTTCTTCATAGACCCAGTCGAACGTGCCATTTATCATGCGGCGAGTGCCATTGGTCGTCAAGGCCTTTATTTGGTGCGTTACCAAATCTTCCACAAACAAATTATGTTCGCTTACATAAGCTACTTTTGACCCATCGGGCGAAAACTTGGCAAACATCAATGAAGATGCAGGCTTCCCTTGTCCAAGTTGATATAAGGCATTAGTTTTGAGGTTTAACACCCAATAATCGCCACGAGTATCGTATCGCCAAACTTGTTTTGTGTTGGTGTATATCAACGCTTTTGAATCATCATTACTTAGTGTGTAGCTTCTTACATTCAAAGGTTTCTCAGCACCTTTAGGCGTAAGCTGGGCTTTGGTAATGAGCGTAGTTTTTTGTTGAGCAGGTAAAGTATAAGCCACCACTTCCCCACCTTCGGTGCGAGTGTAGGCATTGCCATCTTTCGTCCATCTGATTTGTTGGGCTTGGGCGAAGATTGAGGTAAAAAAGAGTATTAATAATAAGATTTTTTTGTTTTTCATATAACTTTGAGGTGGGCGATGAGGAAAAGATTAATATTCTCTAAATTTAACTTTAGAAAGCCATATTTCTAATAGGTTCCTTTTTATCAACAATATTAGTGTAAAATGAGCCTTTTGACACTATCTCGACCAATAAATATGACACTCCAAGAATCCAGTATTTGATAATATATCTGTTTTCGTTAGAAATATAAATCAAATCTTGTTAAACTCGATTTACACCTTCTTCCAAAATAACATCAAGTGGTGAAATTAGAAACTTAACCAGTTTTTCTATATTGCTGAATGCTTTAAAAATATCATTCAGTTCAGATAAAATAATTTGGTGGCTTGGAATAAGACTTGGCAATGTAATCTCTCTTCCATTTATAATTTGAGTCCAATCTTGTAATGCTTCTGCAGCGATTGCTGCCATAATACGATAGATTTTAACTCTAATATAAGACTTTTAGAAGTCTATCACCACTTGGTTTTTCAGAATATCTTCCATTGTTTCACGTTGGCGAATGAGGTGCGTTTGTCCGTTATAAATCAAAACTTCGGCTGGGCGGAAGCGTGAATTATAATTCGATGCCATCGAAAAACCATACGCTCCTGCATTTTTAATCACCATTATATCTCCTTCTTTGGTTTTTGGCAGTTTTCTATCTTTGCCAAAAGTATCGGTTTCGCAGATATAGCCCACAACATCATACATTTCTTTTTCTTCGCCATCCAAATTTGAACCATTGATTATTTCGTGGTAGGCATCATACATCATCGGGCGGATTAGGTGATTTAAGCCCGAATCTATTCCAATAAAATTACGTTCGGGACTGTATTTTACGACATTCACACGAGCCAACAAATATCCGCTTTCACTTACCAAAAACTTACCTGGTTCGAACCAAAGTTCTACGTCACGACCAAATTTTTCGCAGAAATCATTGAAAACTTTTACAACGCCTTTGCCCAATTTTTCCATATCGGTCACGTGGTCGTCTTCTTTGTAAGCTACTTTAAAGCCCGAGCCTAAATCTATGAACTGAATATTTGGGAAATACTTAAAGGTAAGGTCGAAAAGTTTTTCGGCGGCCTCAATAATTACATTGGCATTTTTGAAATCTGAACCTGTATGTTGGTGTAAACCGACCACATTAAGGTCATATTTCTGCACAATAGCATTGATTTCTTCAGCTTGTTCAATCGAAATACCAAATTTAGAATCTTTATGTCCTGTCGAAATCTTAAGCGTTCCACCTGCCATAATGTGCGGGTTGATTCGTAAACAAATCGGGAAACGATTACCATAAGTTTGACCAAATTTTTCGAGCAATGGCAACGAATCAAGGTTCATACGTAAACCCATTTCAACGGCTTCTTGCACTTCCGAAAAAGCCACTCCACTTGGTGTATATTGAATCTGATTAGGTGAATAACCTGCCAAAATTGCCAAATGAGCTTCTTGCATCGACACTACATCAATATCAACGCCATTTTTACGCATCAATTTCATGATACTAACGTTGGTGAGTGCTTTGCAAGCGTATTTGATTTTAAGGTTTGTACCAGCAAATGCTGTACGCATTTTGGCAATTTGCTCTTCGATTTTATGCCCATCATAGACATAAACAGGTGTTCCGAATTGCTCGGCTAAGGCTTCAACGCCAATATTTTGTATAGAAAACATACGAATTGAATTCTCAATGATTGAATGAGTAAATGATAGAATAAATTACCCAACAGATACATTGAATTTTTTAACTAAAAAACAACCGTGACCTAAGCGAAGTCGAAGGTTAAAACGGCAAATCGTCTTTGTCTCCTTCGGCCGAAACAGCAAATTCTGAAGCAACCGCAGTTGGTTGTGCAGGAGCAGCAGCTCTATAAGGTGCTGAAGGAACATCGCCAGCTTCTGAGCCAGCCAATTCGATTTTCCAAGCTTTTAGGTCAGTAAACCAACGACCATTATATTCACGACTTTCGGCATCAAACGATACTAAAAGCTCGTTTCCGATTGTCAAAAATGTTTCATTAAATTTATCCCCCCAAATCGTAAGACATACTTTCTTTGGATATTGCCCGTCAGTTTCTATAACAAAATCTTGTTTTTTCCAAGGTCCATTTTTGCCTTCGCCCGATTGTACAGCTAATACGTGAATAAGTCTTCCTTTAATTTCCATTATAAAATTTGATAAATGTTTGCACAAAAGTACGGCTAATCTTTGAAATGGAAAAGCAAAGAATAAAGGATGTACGAATAGGAATATAAATCGGAAGTTTTACGAAACATTCCTACGGGCTTTTGAAATAATCCTGTAAATTTGAATCGTTGTTGTACGCCTTGTTTAGTAAGGTGTGCTAAAAATTAACTAATCATCAGCATGAAAAAAATCCTCATTTTAGTTTTATCTATATTTATTCTTTCCATTTCTTCTTTCGCTCAAATACAGTCTGGCCCAATGCTTGGTTATTCAGAAATGAAAGAGGTATTGCTTTGGGTACAAACACAACAAGAAGCGAGCGTAAAATTTATTTATTGGGATAAAGAAAATTCGGCTGTGAAGTTTTCGACTGATGAAATCAAAACCAATAAAACCGATGCTTTTGTGGCGAAATTGATTGCTGATAAGGTTTTGCCTGGTAAGAAATACGTATATGAGGTTTATGTCGATAAAAAGAAGGTGAATTTTAGCTATCCGCTTGAATTCCAAACGCAAACACTTTGGCAATGGCGAACCGACCCTCCAGCCTTCAAATTTGCCGTTGGAAGTTGTGCGTATGTAAACGAAGAAGCTTTCGACCGCCCTGGAAAACCGTATGGTTCTGAGTATGAGATTTTTACGAGCATTTACAAATCGAAACCCGATTTTATGGTTTGGGGCGGAGATAATCTTTATTTAAGAGAAGCCGATTGGAATACAAAAACAGGTATTTTACACCGATATACACACACTCGCTCGTTGCCAGAAATGCAGCCGCTTTTGGCAAACGTACATAATTATGCCATTTGGGACGACCACGATTTTGGTCCGAATGATTCTGACCGTGGTTTTGTAAGTAAACAACAAACGCTTGATGCCTTTAAACTTTTTTGGGGCAACTTGAATTATGCCTTTGATAATGAAGGAGTTACAGGCTCGTTTCAGTGGGCCGACTGTCAGTTTTTCTTAGTTGACGACCGTTGGTGGAGAACGCCAAACGACCGCACTACTGGTTCGAGAGATTATTTCGGGCAAAAACAAATGCAATGGTTGATTGATGCCATGAAGTTCTCAAATGCCCCATTTAAATTTGTGGTTGTGGGAGGGCAGGTAGGAAATCCTGCTAAGATTTTTGAAAACTATGCTAACTACGAAGAAGAACGCAATCAGTTCTTTGATTTAATTACAAAAGAAAAAATCCCTGGAGTCATATTTATAAGCGGCGACCGCCACTGGACAGCCCTCTGCAAAACCGAACGTGCAGGCACTTATCCGCTCTATGATTTGACGGTTTCAGCACTTACCTCAGGGCCATCAGGGCCTGTAAAAGAAGAAAGTGCTACCCCTTATGTAGAAGGTACGAGCGTAACAAAGCACAATTATGGACTCTTGGAAGTTTCAGGAAAGAGAAATGACCGAGTTTTGAAAATAAATGTGTTAGATAAAGATGGAAAAGCACTTTGGACAAAAGAAATTAAAGCAAGTGAATTGAAATGAGACAAATTCAGTCGCTAAGGTATTGTTGGCAAGTAGCCCCTAATGGATATTATGCCAACAATATCCATCTATGTAAAACCATAAATTTGACTTTAGTTTTGCTTTGTTTCTCTTTTACAGTCTTTTCCCAAAAACTTTTTACGGATAAAGGTCAGATTTTTGACTTTAAAAATCTGAAACAAAACAAAGCTTCTATCATTGTTTTCTTCGACCCAGAATGTCCCATTTGTCAGAAATACACAAAGAACCTGACAGAAATGGACAAAAAATATAGTAAAGGAGGTATCGAATTATATGTGGTTTATCCATTCAAGGTACTTGAAGCGAAGTCATTGGCAGAGTTTAGAGAAGAATATAAATTTGATTTGCCAATCATTTATGACCCAAAAAGAAAGCTACTCAAAAAACTGAAAGGTAATTATTCTCCCGAAGTTTTCTTGCTTGATAATAAGCGTAAAACGCTCTATCATGGGGCTATTGATAATTGGTTTTATGGTTTGGGCAGAAACCGTGCCGTACCAACAGAGTTTTATTTATTAGATGCCATAAACGCCCTTAAAAATAATCAAACCATTAAGATTAAGTACGTAGAACCTGTAGGTTGTATGCTGTAAGCATTATTTTTGTTCAATGTTTTCATCGCCTTCTTTATAATCAAGGTAATATAAAACTAAATTAAACATTTCATCTTTTGTTCCCCAGCCGTAGCTAATATCTCGTGGTGGGCTATATGGATTTTCTGGATTTTCGGCGGTATTATCATACATTCCTTCAACAATAAATGTCGAGCCAGCAGGTACTTTTAGTAATTTTTTGAATTGATACGTCATTTGCCAATTAAAGTCCCAAGCATCAATTTTTACTAAGTTTACTACCTCTCCGTCGGGCGTAATCACGAAAGCACGAAACGTTTTGCCTATTAGGTGCATGTGCGGAAGCACCGAAATCAACGACATTGATTTATCTATCTTTTTTGAAATAAAGAAAGTGGCTTTTTGTCCTGCTTTTATCAAGAATGGTTTATTAGAAATATCATTTTCACGAAGTGTAAAATTTCGTACTTCACGCTCAATTTTTTCTTTCGCAAAGTATAATTGAAGTTCCGATTGGTCGGTGTCAGGCACGGGCGAAGGTGCATAATGCATATTCAGTAGAAAATCAGAGTTGGCATTGAGTTTTATCCCAGTTCCTTTCGGGAAATTAATTTTATCATTTCCTGGAACCCATCCATATAAAAACTCTTCTTTCAAAGCAGTTTTCTGAAATTCATAAACTTTGGGGTCAGTTTCGGATAAACCATCTATCCCTCTGATATTATTGGTGGTATCAACCATTAGGCGACTATGATGAACCACTTTTTTATTGCCTGCCGTGAAGCCTATGGCTGTAATGTATTCGTCTCTCGGTGTATGACTCGGTAAACTAAAAAACCGATAATCTTCTAAATTATCTCCCGAAATTTGGTAGGCTTTATTCATTTTTAACACCAAATCAGGTTTCACTATTGTAGAACCTGTTGACTGTTGACCGCTTTCCACTATTAACTGTTGATTTCCTTCTTTCATTCCTCCTTCAATCCAAAGTTTTATCTTTGTTATTTCGCCCACTGTCAGTCCTCGTTCATTGAGGTAAGCTTGAAATTTACGGTCAGCAGGGAAAGGCGGCATATAACGGCTTTCGGTTACTTTACCAATAAATTTGGCTCGTTTGGCCACATCTTCATAAGAAATCAAATTAAATGGCCCAGATTTATTGGGCTGATGGCAAGGTGTACAGTTTTTATGAATAATGGGAGCTATATGCTCATAAAAGTTAACTTCTATCGTTTTTTGGGCGTCAACAAGCACGGAATATAAAATTCCTACCGCAAAAAAAGTATATCGAAAATATATCATAGCTTCTTTAAACGAAAGAGCAGACTATTGTAGTAGTCTGCTCTTTCAAAATTATACAATTTGTAAACAAATTCAATTATTTAACAATAAATGATAATTGGCAATTTGAATTAGCTTCTGAAACCGAAGTTGGGTCAGCACAAATTGAATCTGGATTCCAAGTATTAAATACTTGACCATCTGTTGTATAAAGAATCCAAGTAACTACAAAGTTATCTTCAGCAACCGCACCATAAGCAGCTGTTTCTGCTGGTCTCAACCAAGCATTTGTTGGACGAGGACGAGCAGGATTATTGAAAACATTTACCTTATTTACTTTGTTATACGCAACAGTAGCTGTTTTGTAAGCATCGTAAATTTGTTGAGGCGTGATACTAAAAGTATTCCACTGACGGTTAGCCGCAGGAGAAGAAATAGTTGTAATCAATTTACCTTTACCGTTTCCGCTCAAATCAGCTACTTTAGGGTTACCATCAGGGTCATTGTATGACTCCAACATTCTTACGTAGATTTCGATTTTATTTACAGTCAATTTATTATCTAAAGACACCCAACGAGTTTTGAAATCAATTTTAGCAGAGTTTTGGTCTGCTTTTGGGAAATTTTTTGCATTGTTAACTTCATAAGGCTGAGGTCTTGCAAGTAAATTTCCGTTGAAAGCGATACCATCAAACACCGTAAATGCGTGTACACCTGGCAAGAAGGTTGGTAGAGGGTTCAATGATTCATCTCTACATGCACCAAGTGCAAATAGTAGAGCCGTAACTATTGTCAAACTTAATATTTTTTTCATTTTTATTCAGTTTTAAAGTGATTTGAGATACAGGATACGAGATTCGTGATAAAATATTTTTTTACTAAAGAATCTCATATCTTATATCTATTATCTCATATCTATAATTTTAGAACTCCCACTTGATTTTAACTTTATCCCAGAATACTGGGTCTCTGTCAAAAATAACCTCCGTTAATTTTGGAGTGGCATTTGGGTTCAAAGTACCTTCTTGTGAAGGATATGGTAAACGCAAAGCATATTGTCTTGGCGGCTTAATGATTGGATTATTCACTTGCGAAGGGAAACCAGTACGACGCATTGAATTCCAGATTTCCATACCTTGTCCCCAAGATGAGTACCATAATTGTTTAGCTACGATATTTAACTTTGCAGTGTTAGAGGTAGCTGCATCATATAATTTTAGTTGAGATGCTACATAATCATCAATATAAGCTGCTGTTGGAGCAACCGCATTAGTTGGGTCAACTTTTGCCCCCAAAGCAATTACTCTTGCAATATGCTCTCTGATAGCCGCTTCAAAAATACTTTTAGCATCGCCAGCAGCACCACCATCTAATATAGCTTCGATTTGGTAATATTTCATATTATTGCTTGTGAGAAGCGGCCAAATACCGTTACCTGAACCTCTACCACCCGTCAATGCTCTTGGAGTTACGTTACGACCTCCGAAAAGACCACCAGCAGGATAACAACCAGGAGCTGTACGTAACGCACCATCTTGTGGCACACCCGTATTATCTCCTCTATCACGACCAAAGAAACCAGCAATATAAGCTCTATCAGCAGCAGAAGGAGCAGAACCAAATACAGTTGCCCATTTTGCTAAGAAAGAAGGCTTCAATACTAAATACGTACCACCGTAAGGAATAGTACCTCTATCAGTTGGATTACTTGGGTCAAGCACAGTACTTGTCTGACGGTAGAAATAATAATCTAAACGTGGGTCTTTATTAAAAATCATTTCTTCCATCAATTGGTGTGCTGGATATGCAAAACCATTATCAGCCAAGTAAGCCGATTGGAACCAAGGGTGACGGCCTTCTGGTGAAGAAGCAGTACTGAAGTTATAAGTAAAGTCGTCAGCAGCAGCAGTAATATAACCACCCGCAGCAAGGGCAGCAGCTAATTCCGCATTACCATTCGCACGTCCTTTTCTTGAATTCAATAATAACTTAATCTTTACCGATTTAGCAAACTTAATCCATTTTGCAGCCGAACCACCATACATAAAGTCAGCCGAGGCTGCCAATGGGTCAGCAGTAGTCTTAGCAAGGTTTGCCGCTGCTTCATCACACAACTTAATTAAAGACTCATAAATATCAGAGTCTTTATCGAACTTAGGGGTTGTAATTGCCGTTTCAGCATTTCCTTTCCAAGCTTCAGAATATGGGCAGTCACCGAAAGTATCAACAAAATTACCCATTGCAAAAGCTTTCAAAGCCTGAGCTACACCCAAATAGTGAGGGCTATTTGAACTTGCATTGATGATAGCCTCTACGTTACTCATATTACGGTAAAAGCTATTCCAAGTACCATTATATGATTGGTTGTTTAGGTCATAATTATCAGCACTGCTCAATAATCCTGCAAAACCCATAGCATTATCGTTCACCGCAGTAATGGCATTTACTACCGCAATCTCTGCTGTTGGTAATAAAAGTTTTGCCGAGGCTACCGTTGGACTGTTCGGGTCTTTATTGATGTCCAATTCTGTTAAATCACACGCACTCAACAAGCTGATTAAGCCCGTAGTAAGTGCTATCTTTGATATGTATTTTAATTTCATTTCTTATTTATTTTTAGGTTTTAGATGTTGGGTATTAGTTGTTAGGCTTTTTAATTAACAAATGCCTAAATCCTAAGCCCTAAATCCTAAATTAGAACGATACTGACAAGTTAGCACCAAAACGACGAGTTGACGGAGCTGCACCTAAATCGAAACCTTGGATGTTTGAATCAGCAAAGTTAGACAATACTTCTGGGTCGAAGTTTAAGCCTGTCAACATGTTTGGAGATTTAAACCATAAGTTTCTTCCTGATACTGAAACTCTCATTCCACCAATAAATGGCAACGCTTTCTTCAATAAAGTCTTAGGGATATTGTATCCTAATGAAACTTCACGTAAACGAATGGTTGTAATATCATAGATGTTAGTTTCATCAGCACCATAAGCACCATATCCGTTTGAGAAGTGCGATTGGAACGCAGTCATTGGGATAGTGTTTTTGATTGTTTTACCAGTCTCATCCAATAATGGTTTGTATGTCTGAGGGTCACCTAAGATACCTGGAATTACACGCATACCTTCACGGTCTTCAGAGAATTTCAACTGACCTCTCAATAATAATGAAGCAGCAGTTGCCGAGAACATACTTCCACCATGACGGTAATCCATCAATACAGATAAGTTAAAACCTTTGAAAGTCAAAGTATTTGTCCAACCAACTGTAAACTTAGGAGCAGGGTTTGCTAAGATTTGTGACGTTGGCTCTTGTAATGGTAAACCAGTAGTTGGGCTAATCAATACATTTCCTTGGTCGTCACGAGCATTACGTGAACCATAAATCATACCATAAGGGAAACCATTACGGTGCATTGTACCAGTAGATGAAAGACCAGTACCACCTAAGAATAACTCACCTGATGGACCCGCATCAACCACTTCTGAACGAAGACGAGTATAAGCAATGAATGAATTCCAAGTAAAGCCATTGTTTAACTTAACAGGAACTAAGTTTAAGCCTAACTCCCATCCTCTGTTGATGATTTTACCTGCGTTTGTTGCTTTAAAGTCAAAACCTGATGATGTAGGGATACGAGCCGTTACAATCAAGTCAGTTGAAACACGGTTAAAGTATGCAAGGTCAACACCGATTCTATTTTTGAAGAATTGTAATTCTGTACCAATTTCGTATTCAGTTGTAAACTCAGGCTTCAAGTTAGCATTACTAAGCGTAGCTGGTAATCTTGTAGCTGAGATTGGAGAAGCGTTGTAGTATTGTACGGCAAAGTTATATGACGTAAATACTTGATATGGGTCTGCATCTTTACCAACTTTCGCAGCATTTGCACGGACTTTACCAAAACTCAAAATATTTGTTGGTAACTTGAACGCCTCAGTAAAGATGAATGAACCACTCAATGAAGGGTAGAAGTAGCTATTATTAGCTGCTGGTAAAGTTGAAGAGTGGTCATTACGGATAGTTGCTGTCAAGAACGCATAGTTGTTATACGATGCACCATATTCAGCAAAGAAACCATAAAGACGACGTTTGCTTTGAAATTCTGAGGCAAACTGAGTATTTGTACCACCCAAAATCAACAAGTTAGGGTCAATTACAGTTTGACCAAGTGTGGAAGCGATATTTTTATAACGTTGGTTAGCATTGAAACCAGCCAGTAAACGCATATTAATTTTTTCGCTAATGTCTTTATTAGCTGATGCTAAGAATGTAAAATCTAACTCTGTATTTGTGATATTACGACGTGTAACTTGACCTAACGGAACTGCGGTCCCACCTGGGCGGAAAACATCTCTACGAGTTTCATCATACGTATTTACACCACCTTTAGCTGTTAAATTCAACCATGGAGTTACATCATAAGTCAAGGCCATATTACCAAATACACGGTTGACCTTACTTGTATATGTATTGTATTTTGCTGTCCAAAGTGGATTATCTAAGGCACGATAGAATACGTTTGCACCAGTTACTGGGTTTTCGAATGGAAGACCATTCAAATCAAAGTTACGTGGTAAGTAGAACAAACGAGAATAAATTGACCCCGCATTTCCTGAACCATAATCAGCAAAGAAACTTGCACCTGATTGTGGTGAATTTTGGTTTGTATTCACGTAGTTTACGTTACCGCTTAAATTCAATTTATTTGCTAAAGTTGCATTACCACCAAAATTCAATGTAGTACGGTCAGCACCTGAATTTGGAATAATACCTTGGTTAGTCATACGAGAAGCCCCTGCACTGATTGTAGTTTTATCACCAGTTGAGCTGATGTTAAAGCTATTTTCAACAACACTACCACGGCGGAAGAAACCACCAATAATATCATAAGGCTTTAACTCATAAGGAGTTGCTTTTCCGCTTGCATCTAAGAATTCAGGGAATGCTGTTTTATAACGAGCAGCACCGTAAGCAACACCCGTAAGTGGGTTTGGCACATATCCAGCGGCATAATTACCATCAATAATTTTTGAATAACGCTCAAATCCTAATGCTTGGTTGATACGGTCAACCTCAGCAGGGAAGGCAGAACCCCAGTTACCGATAAATCCACCATTATAAGTTTGATTAGAACCTTGTGTATATGAGTTTTGGTAATCTGGAACAGTAGAGATTTTTTCAGTAGAATAAGAAGAGTTATAAGTAACTTCTAAACCTTTCTTAGCATTTTTGCTACCTGCTTTAGTAGTAATTACAACAACTCCATTGGCAGCACGTGAACCGTAAAGAGCCGATGCAGCAGCACCTTTCAAGATAGTCATTGACTCAACGTTGTTAGGGTCAATATCATAAGCACGGTTTGAAGTCACGGTGTTTTGATTAAAACCATCCGTTGCATTTACTGAGTTATCAAAAGGAATACCATCCACAACGAATAATGGTTGGTTATTTCCAGCGAAAGAGTTTGCACCACGAATCGTGATACGAGTTGCTTGTCCTGGAGCACCACCACCTGAGATAATATTTACCCCTGGAACTTTACCATTCAAAGCACGTAAGGCATCTGGCTCTGAGCGTTGTTGCAAAGACTCAGCATTTACGTTAGATACCGCATACGCTAAGGCTTTTTTCTCACGTTGGATACCGATGGCAGTTACAACAACCTCCGAAAG
Organism: Cytophagaceae bacterium; assembly: GCA_027488335.1. Taxonomy (GTDB): domain Bacteria; phylum Bacteroidota; class Bacteroidia; order Cytophagales; family Spirosomataceae; genus Emticicia. The sequence goes on along the minus strand of JAIYBU010000169.1, from coordinate 12,674 downwards.
TTGTTTTGTGTCAGCACCTAACGAGACGTTTACTACTGACTGATTTCCAAGTTTTACTTCTTGGGTGTTCATACCCACAAAACTGAACACTAATGTACTTCCGGCAGGAGCTTCAATAGAGTAGTTACCCTCTATGTCAGTCTGTGACCCTTTTGAAGTACCTTTTACTTGTACCGTTACACCCGGCAATCCTGAGCCATCATCTGATGACGTTACTTTACCAGTTATCTTCTTGCCTTGTGCCATTACAGCAAAAGACATGATGACTCCCAGCAAACTAAGAAGTAGATTCTTCTTCATGTACATTTTAGTTTAGGTTATTAAATGATAATTAACTGTTACAAAATTACTTATTTTAAACACACGATAAAACAGTATTGTTACAGTTTCTTGAATTAAACATATAACATTTTTCAGAAATGACGAAATAAATTTAGTATTTAGCTCAATATTCTTAATATAGTCATTATTATTATAAAATAAATACAATACTTAGTATATATTTTTTGAATACTTCAATACTCCAAATATATTTTGGTGTATTACACAATAGGCATAATTTTTATATGAGTTATAATGCTCAAATTAAGTACTTTTACTCAGTCAACTAAAAACACAAAAATTCTTAGAAAAATACAATTAAAAAAAGTTCGTTATTAGTATGCACACCTACCATTATATAATATTATTTCGACAAAAACAGTTTTTCCATATATATCATTTTTCAAAAAATAGACAATACTTAGATTTAATTCTGCTTACTTAAATGGGGTATCATAAAATATTTCTACAAGATATACCGCATTTTAAAATAAATACTTAAGTTGTACTTTTCTAATATTTCCCTTGTGAGACTATCTTCGGCTTTACCCGTTTTTAGCTTACAACTTTTTCTTATGAAATATTTGCACAAAATACATTATACGCTTCTAAAAGTATCTCTTGCTGTGGTGGAATATTGTATTATTTCATCCCTTTATGCCAACTAAAATGAGCAAAAACTATCAGTAATATCGAGTATCCAAATAATACGTAATTTGTATTTTTTAAAATGAATTATTTTTTTAACACAATACAACAAAAAGACGCTGTATGAGACTCATACGGCGTTTTAAAAAAAGGTATATTAACCTATTATGGGTTCTGAACACAGTCTTTATTTACAGCCAATTTGGCTTGAATTGGCCATACACACTCAGATTGATTCACATTTACAGCATTAACAGGACCTTTTGCAGGCAATGGTAAGTTTGGACAAGTAATATCGAACGAACGTAAATCTTCACACAAAGACTCAAGTCTTCTCCCTGTCAAGATAGTTGTTATCAAATCAACTCTCGTTGTTGAAGCTTTGTTGGAGCTAATACTGAGCCTTTTGAATGGCTGCGTACCGCATTCAACAATGCCAAAGCGGTAGCCCATTGGCATCACTTGCAAAAGTTCTATGGTTGTTTGTTACCCCTTTTTATAGCTTTTACTTGTACAAATATACCTAATGCAGAGCCATAATTTGATGATGTTGCTATGCCAATCACCCTTTTCTTTTGCCTTTACCAATACGGTCAAAGAAAAGAGTAATCCCAGCATGCCATAAGAAGTAGCATTTTCTTGTTCGTTGATTCTGTTATTGGGTTAATAATAAAACTACGAATGTAAAATAGTGTCTATTTTACATTCGTAGTTTTTAATGAAATCCTGAATATAAAACCTTTCACTATAAATCAATTTATATAGCATTACAGCTATAAAAACTTCAGAATAAAAAAGGAGAATTAATAAAAACACAAAATAATTAATTACTATTTGAAGAAAATACAAAAGCGGCTTGATTGGTAAAATAATGTCTCATGGATGATAATAACGCCTACCAACCAAGAAATATTTCAATAAATTGGATACATTTGCATACAATCTTATACACCAAACTTCAAAAAGTATTATTTAGATGAGTAGCCTTGCCGAACAAAAAGACATACTTTTTAAGAAAATACAGGAAATAAACGACCGTGAGGCTTGCCTAAAGTTCTTTATATTACTGCAAGAACTTATTGAAGTCACCAATGTCGATATCGACGACCCACGTATTGCGTTTTCTGTCAGAAAAGATAAAGGCATAACAGCAAACATTAACTTCTATGCCGCACTAAAACTTTACCGTCAAAGTGGTGTTTGGCTCGAACTTATGTTTTATAAGCGTGAGCAGCCGCTTTTCAACAAATACAAAGAAGTAATCATATTAACCAATTCAGATAGCTCTGACTTTATTACGGCAAAAATCCCCTCAGACAACAAACGTATTCTCAACGATACAAAAATTATGAGTGCATGGCAACATTGTTTGGAAGAATTAAAGGCAACGGCCGCTTCAAGCAAGAAAAAAGAATCGCACAACCATTTTATGTATCAGATTGCCGAAAACGAAAACCTTCGGAATGAGTTCTTTTGGGAAATTTCAAATCCTAACGGCGAAAAGGTCTCCACCCAAGGCCCGACAGTACTTCAAGAAGAAGAAGCCATTTATATAAAAAAACTACATATTCCCCTAAACCTCATATACGTAGGCCCGCCTGGAACTGGCAAAACTTATGAAGTTCAGCAGTTGACACAAAAAATAGATTCTCAATTTATTACTTTTCATCAATCATATAGCTACGAAGAATTTATAGAAGGTATTCGACCAATCAGTAAAAGTGGGCAAGTAATTTATGAAATAGTAAAAGGCATTTTCTACAAATCTTGTTTGACGGCGTTGCAAAAAGCGGGTTATCAGTCATTTGGCGAATGTGAAGCAGATTCGCAAGAAAATCGAGAAATGAATTTCAAAAACGCAGAAAGCCTTCTTTTAATTATTGATGAAATAAATCGGGCTAATATTTCAAAAGTCTTTGGCGAATTAATTACCCTTATCGAAGATAATAAACGACTCGGTGCAAAAGACGAACTTTGGCTCACACTCCCCTACTCGCAGGAAAAATTTGGTGTACCAGCAAATTTGCATATTGTGGGAACGATGAACACCACCGACCGTTCTATCGCTCTGCTCGATTTGGCACTTCGCCGACGTTTTGAATTCAAAGAAATGAGTCCACAACTCCATTTATTACAAGATATCGAAGAGATAAACGTAGAAAAACTTATCAGTAAAATCAATCAACGTATCGAATTTCTTATTGACCGAGAACATTGCATCGGTCACGCCTATTTCATTCATTGTCAATCACTTAGAGATTTGTATCAAGTTTTCACAGGCAAAATAATTCCACTTTTACAAGAATATTTCAATAACGATTGGGAGAAAATCAGATTAATAATCGGCAACGAAATTATTTTACGAGAATCGCTCAAAACAAAACAAATTTTCGGACAAATAATCGACGAATTTGAAGATGAATCGTTCAGATATTCTGTAAATCCAGATTTAGTTTCGGGTGAAATTGATAAGGAAATTTTCTTGAGAATTTATCAGTAATTACCCCTCAACTTCGCTCGAAGAACAGCTCAATTTTTCAGTGTACTACCCCTTTTTTTCAATAACAAAAAAGTGTGGCATCACTAATAACTTTCAAAAGTTAAAACCAACTCCGTTAGGAGTTAAAAATCGACGGTCGGCTGCTGCCGTAGGCAATGATAAGCTTAATAAATTTTCATGCTCCGTAAGGAAGAAATATTTCGTTCTTATGAAACTTTGAAAATATAATATTTTGTACTTTCTACCGATATTTTGTCCCTAACAAGACTTTTGGAAGAAGTCTACTAAAGAGAAAATAAATTCAGGAATACTCCCGCCCAATACTACCCAAACACCAGCCAAACGATTTGGATTCAGCGTAGTAGTTAGTAGCCATCAATCTGGATTGAGCCAACAAAGCTAATCAGAGCAACTAATAAAAATCATACAAAATCCATTATTGATTGAGCAAATTGAAGGCATTAGTGTATAAACAAAGGTCTGCAATCTGACACAATTCTAAGTTAACTATTTATTTTTAGTAAATTGCACAAAATTTTAAAACATGAGAAAACTCCAAATGGACGAACTCAACCGCCTATCGGTTGAAGATTTTAAGGAAACAAATAAAAACAATTTCTGTATCATTCTGGATGATATTAGAAGCATGAATAATGTAGGCTCGGCATTCCGCACAGCCGATGCTTTTTTGGTAGAAAAAATATATTTGTGCGGCATAACGGCCACACCTCCGCACCGAGAAATCGAAAAAACGGCTCTCGGCTCAACTGATTCAGTAGCTTGGGAATACCGAGCAAATGTAATTGATTTAGTAAAAGAATTACACGCGAGCGGTTATGTGGTTTTGGCGGTTGAGCAAGTAGAAAATAGCTTAAAATTGAACAATTTTGAACCAAAATCTAATCAAAAATATGCGTTTGTGTTCGGAAATGAAGTTTTTGGTGTAAATCAAGAAGTGATTGAACTGGCTAATAATTGCTTAGAAATTCCGCAATTTGGCACAAAACATTCTTTGAATATATCAGTAACAGTCGGTATTATTTGCTGGGATTTTGTGAGTAAAGCCCCTCGCCCCTAAAGGGGAGCTTAAAAAAATAAAAAGCGAAGTTTTCATTTTGAAAACTTCGCTTTTTTGTTGAGCGTGAACAACAGCTCCTCTTTAGGGGCGGGGGAGCTATGCTCCCTCAAACTGTCTTAAAAATCGCACATCATTTTCAAAGAAAAGACGTAAATCTTTCACACCGTAGCGGAGCATTGTGATACGCTCAATCCCCATTCCGAAAGCAAAACCTGTATATTCTTCTGAATCTATTCCACTGTTTTCTAAAACATTAGGGTCAACCATACCCGAACCTGCAATTTCTACCCAACCCGAATGCTTACAAATATTACAACCCGAACCCTTACAGATAAAACACGAAATATCAATTTCAGCACTTGGCTCGGTGAAAGGGAAATAACTCGGACGCAGACGTATCTTGGTATCTTTGTCGAACATTTCTTTGGCGAAATGATAAAGCGTATCTTTTAAGTCTTTAAAACTTACTTTTTTATCTACATAAAGCCCTTCTATCTGATGAAATTGGCAGTGAGCTCTCGCCGAAATTGCTTCGTTGCGATACACACGACCAATCATCAATGAGCGAATCGGTGGCTTCTTGTGTTCCATTAATCGCACTTGTACGTTTGATGTGTGTGTACGAAGCAAAACATCATCTTTTTGGATTTCTTTCTTTTCCACAAAAAACGTATCTTGCATTTCACGAGCAGGATGGTCTTCTGGAAAATTTAAGGCGGTAAAATTATACCAATCGGTCTCAACCTCTGGGCCATCTTCATGATTAAAGCCCATTCGAGCAAAAATCTCCAACACACGCTGGCGAGTAAGCGTAAGCGGATGAATAGACCCTGCAAAATTAGGTGCAACAGGTAGCGTTAGGTCAAGCCCATTTACACCCGAATCTCCTGCGTTTTGCTCAAGAGTTTCCGTAAAATCTCTTAGTTTTTGCTCTGCAAGGTTTTTCAGCTTATTAAGTTCTTGTCCAACCGCACGTTTCTGCTCATTGGCTACTGTTTTAAACTCGTCAAAAAGGTCATTGAGTATTCCTTTTCGGCTAATATATTTAATCCGAAACTTTTCTAAATCATCTTTGCTATTGACTACAACAGCATCAATTTCGCCTAATAATTCTTGAATCTTATCTAACACCTGAGTACCGTTTAATAAATTTATGTGCAAATATATGAATAATGTCAGATTCTCCCATATTTTTACGTTTTAAATACTAAAAAGAGTACACGTAATAATACCTATTTTGTTAGGGGTTTTTACGCATTATTATTTTCATAATACACATAACAATCTAATACTCAATTACTTAAAGTTTAAACGTATTTTTACGTAAACTTGAATTTTGTCGATTAGGAGTTATGTTTGTTGAAACAAAACTCTGAAAATCATGAAGAACTTAGACCACATACCAAACCGCATTGCTGTCAAAAACAACGAATACAAAAAGAAACAAATAAAGTTGCATTGCTCCAATAAGCTTGTGAGTGTCCCCATAGAAAAAATTGTTCGATTGGAAGGAGACTGTAATTATACAGTTGTGCATACACAAACCCAAAAATACATTTCGGCTCGAACGTTGAAACATTATGAAGGAATTTTAGATGACACTTTTTTCATCAGAGTTCATAAATCGCACCTCGTAAATATTCTCTATGCAAAAGGTTTAGATATTCAGGCAAATAATAGTGCAGTGGCTTTTGATGGAGGAAAAAACATTGAGATTTCTCGGAGAAAAGTGAAGGCCGTAATTAAAAAATTTTCGTTTTATAATAAGTAGAAATTTGATGCTCAAAAGGCATTTCTCAATAAAGATTACTGGTATTATACTCTTTTCATAATACTTTTTAGTGGTTAGGTGATTAATAAAGCAACTGTCTTCTGGATAGTTGCTTTTTGCTTTTAAAAAGTTGGCAATTGGTCAACTGAAATCTCTTTAAAACTACGGTTAACCGCAAACCATTGCCCCTAAACACCAACTTTACTCCACAATCTTATACAAACGCTTTGCTTTTGCTCGTGAGATGGCATTAAAATGCCACCATTCACTTTCGATTCGCATATAGCCCGATTTTATCATAGCTTCACGTAATACGATTCGATTAGCTACTTGTTCTTTATTTAATTTACCTTCTTTTAGCATTTTGTATTCTAAACGTGGGTAAGCCAAATCTCCAAAAAAATCATACTTTGTGCCCATATCAAGTGGTTTTTTATTTACATTATCATAAACCGTTAGGTCAACTGCTGAGCCAAAATTATGGATAGACGCAATCGCAGGGCTTGCCACAAAATCTTCTCGCTTTTTGGGCGGAATACTATCGAGCAAATTCCAAAGCGTATGCTGTACCGTCAGGGGGCGAGCGGCATCATAAACCAACAACCTATAATCAGGATATTTTTCTTGCAAAGCCTTGCTGGCTTTTACGAGCATTTCGGCGGGTTTGGATTGAAGATACGCACGAGTTAAATCGCCATAAACATCGGTTTTCACAAAATTATCAGTCGTAGAATATTTCAGTTCAACCATGATGGTCGAATCGAGAGTTTGAATATCAACCAACCCTTGTTTAATCATTCGTTGCTCAACTTCGGGAACTATTGATTGCCTAAGGGCTACAACACTATCTTTTTTCGTAACTACCGAATCTGTCTTCTTTTTATCCGCTGCTTTTTTTGTTTGGCAAGCCCAAACACCCAACAATAATATGTATGAAAATAAAACTCTATTTGAAAACATCATTTTAGATGAAAATTTCGATGTGACAGAATCAAATTTTAGGTAAAAAATCGAAAAATCGTGGTTTATCCTTAAATTAGCCACAAATCTAAACTTAAACCGTCAAATTTATGGCATTAAACTATATTTGGGTAGCTTTTTTTCTGATTGCATTTGTTGTGGCATTATTCAAACTCATCTTTTTGGGTGATACCGAAATTTTCAAGATTATCATCGAAGGAATGTTCGATTCTTCAAAAATAGCCGTGATGGATATTGCCTTGCCGCTGGCAGGTGTGATGACTTTTTTCTTGGGAATTCTAAAAATTGGAGAAGAAGCAGGCGTTATTCGCCGAATGGCTCGCATCATTGCTCCATTTTTTAGCAAGCTTTTTCCAGAAGTACCCAAAGACCACCCAGCCAACGGACAAATGATTATGAATTTTTCGGCCAATATGCTCGGCCTCGATAATGCCGCTACACCATTTGGCTTAAGTGCGATGCAGAGTTTACAAGAGCTAAATCCGAGCAAAGATACGGCTTCCAATGCCCAAATTATGTTTATGGTGCTACACAGTGCGGGGCCAGTGCTTATTCCGTTGAGCATCATGGCTCAGCGTGCCATTTATAATGCAGCCGACCCTGCCGATATTTTTATTCCTGCCTTAATTTCGGTGTATGTGGCTACACTCACAGGAATGCTTTTTGTGGGAATCAAACAACGTATCAATTTCTTCGACAAAACCCTCCTATCGTGGCTCTTAGGACTTACAGGCTTCATCGGTTTTGTACTGTGGTATTTTTCTCGTTTGCCAAAAGAAGAAATCGAAGTGACCTCGAAAGTAGTCAGTAATATGATTCTATTTGTTTTTATTGTAGGCTTTGTGGGCGGAGCAGTTTACAAGAAAGTCAATATTTTTCCTGCATTTATTGAAGGTGCAAAACTGGGTTTTGAAACATCAATCAAGGTTATTCCTTATTTGGTGGGTTTGTTAGTCGCTATTGGTGCCTTCCGTAATTCGGGAGCGTTGACTTATATCGTTGAAGCCCTCAAATGGATTTTCGGTTTGACAGGCATGAACACCGATTTTACCGATGCCCTTCCAACCGCTCTCATGCACCCATTGAGTGGCAGTGGCTCAAGAGCCATGATGATTGACTCAATGAAAACCTTTGGTGCTGACTCGTTCGTTGGGCGTTTATCGTGTGTATTTCAAGCTTGTTCGGATACCATTTTATATGTTTTAGCACTCTATTTTGGCTCGGTCAATATCAAAAACACTCGTTATACGCTTGTGGCAGGGCTTTTAGCCGATTTGGCAGGTGTAATTACTGCTATTATTGTTTCGTATATTTTCTTTTATTGATTTTGAGTCAGATAAAGTGTGGCACATCTGACAAGCTATTTCGTTAGAACTTTGAATCTATCAAGATGTACCGCACTTATTCGGCTTAATTTTGACTTGAAGCTAATTTTTCAACCATGAAACAACAACTTCTCCCTTTATTGCTTTTGCTAATCAACTTCCATCTTTTGGCACAAGATAAAAGTCAGGGAGAAGTTATCAAATATGATGGTTCTTGGCGAGAACTTAGTATGCCCGAAGGTATTTATTATTTACCAGAACTCACCGAATCTTTTCTGATTGAGAAACTCGTTGCATTTCCACAGGTTTATAAATTTGAAAAAGCAAAAGGTAGCGTACCTACATATTGGGCGAATGGTCGTCCGTATTGGTTTAGAGTCGAATTAAAAAATTCGACAAATATGATTCAAGAGTTACTTATTCATTTACACCTCTCACTGTATGATGAAGTTGAGTTTTATGTAGTAGAAAAAAGACAAATAATTGACCATCAATCACTTAACTGGAAAATACCCCAACAGAACCGCCGCATCAAACACCGAGACTTTATATTCCCAACAACTCTACAACCTCGACAAGAAGTTTTTTATTACTTAAAAATTCGCAAGAATTTTGGGTCAATTTCATTTCCGCTAACCATTTGGGAGAAAAACAATTTTGATTATTATTACCCAACCAACGACCATTTTGGGTGGGGCTTTATTTCTGGCATTTTTCTGTTCGTTTTTTTTGTTTCGATACTACTTTCATTGGTTTTCAACGAAAAACTTTATTTATATTATGGGATTTACGTACTGGTTGCACTTGGTTTTATATATACCATGCAGGGGTATTTTATTAGGGTTTATGGCGATGGTAGCTTTGGTATCGAGGGAGATAAAGTACAGTATATTGCCACCATGCTTTTGATGATTACTAATATAATTTTTATTAGAAGCTATCTTCGCTGGGATTTACTCAAAAATCAACTTTTTTATTGGTATAGTAATTTTTTTATCATTTCGTTTAGCTTACTTATACTTATAAGTTTAGTTGATAATCTTATTCTCGACAATTATTTATTCAATACCTTTACCACATCCATTACATTTTTGGTGAGTTTAGGCTTCTCAATTCCTCCATTTTTTGTTTTTGGCACAACAATTTATTGTATCTATCTCAATCATTTCAAAAAAGACGCCACCTATTATCTTTTGGCAAATTTGCCTGTATTTTTTGTAGCTTTTTATTCGGGTCTAAGCACCTACGAAATTTTACCAGGAAGTTATTTAGCAGGCATCGACGTTTTCGTTATTGCTTTTTTGATAGAAATTATTGCTCTAAGTATTTTATTAGCCTATCGTGTAAAGCTCATTCAAACCATGAGCGAAAAACTTTTGATTGAAAAAAATCTTGTCCAACAACAACGAACCCAAGCAGTTTTGGAAGCCGAAGAGCGTGAACGCATCCGAATAGCCCGTGACCTACACGATGGTATTGGGCAAACATTGGCTGCTGCCCGCATGACACTCGGTAATTATGTTTCGCAGAAAAAAATTGAGTCATCGGAGATGCAAAACTCACTTGATTTACTCGAAGATAGCATCAAGGAAATCCGTGAAATATCGCATAATATGATGCCAAGTTCACTCACAAAGTTTGGTCTAACTTCGGCACTCAAGCAATTTACCAATAAAATAAATGCTCTCGGAAAACTTGAAATCAAACTCCAAATTGTAGGTTTTAAAGAACGTTCCGATGAAAAAATAGAATTAGTACTTTATCGAATCATCCAAGAGATTATCAGCAATATTATTAAACACGCCGAAGCCAAAAAGGTGAGCATCGAACTGGTTCGACACGATGACGAACTCATTTTGATTATTGAAGATAATGGTCGTGGATTTGACACCGCTAACACAGAAAATCATGGAATTGGCCTAAAAAACATTGCAACTCGTGTCGAATATCTAAACGGAAATGTTAATTTTGATTCATCAATCGGAAAAGGTACAAGTGTAGTAATTGAAATTCCCTTGAATCAAAACTAATGTCAGGCAGTGAATTACAAATTTTAATCGTTGACGACCACCAAATTTTGTTGGATGGCATAGAAGCCATGCTACAAGGCGTGGGCGATTTCAAAGTAATTGGAAAATGCTCCGATGGCAATTCTGCCCTAAATTTTCTGAATTTAAATCCAGTTGATGTACTAATGACTGACCTCTACATGCCTAAAATGACAGGCATCGAGCTTACCCAAAAAGTCAAGAAACGATTTCCCAACGTAAAGGTTTTAGCACTCTCGGTTTCGTATGATGTCTCCATCGTCCACGATTTAATTGATGCTGGAATTTCAGGTTTTATTATCAAAACTATTGGTCGTGACGAACTCATCGAAGCCATCAAAACTATTGCTCAAGGAAATATTTATTTTAGCAGAGAAGTATCGAACGAAATTCTGCGAAGTTTATCAAACCGCAGCGAAGAAGAAGGATATCACCTAACTGAACGGGAAATCGAGATTGTAAAACTTATTGCTCAAGAATTTTCCAACGCCGAAATCGCCAATAAACTTTGTATTTCGGAGCGAACCGTTGAAACTCACCGAAAGAATATCTACAGAAAAACCAATACTAAGACCATCGTGGGCTTAATTAAGTATGCAGTTGAACACAAATTAATTTAATTTCTTCTTTAAAATAGATAAATATACGTACTGGCACGGATATAAGTTTTTTTAAAAATACCAAAATCGGGGTATTGTATGAGAGCGTTTGTATAACGAAGTTTGTATCAACAAAAAGCTGAATCATATAGCCATTTAAACATTGCCATTTCTACAAAAATTCATAGAAAAATCCATTATAAAAATGATATAAGTAGTTTATTCATTGTTTAATAAAATAAATTTTATCGTGCTTTCAACCTTTTAATGATAATTGGAATCATTGTATAAAAAGCCAAAAAACCATGAAAAAAATATTTTACGAAAATCTCGACGAACTTCTTTTTGTATCAATCTTTATAATGATTGTACTCATTAATGCGTGTAAAGTATAACATTAAAACCACCATTTTTTTCCATTTGATAAAGTGGTGGTTTTAATAATCAACAGCAGTTTGACGAGAGTAAAAGCAAGAGCCACTTGATTCTTGCTTTTCTATTTTTTGTTTCTGAGAAAAAAATTGTCAATAACACTTCACAAATCCTCACAAAACCCACCATTAAGCATTTATCATTATTTCATAAGCCTCCTATCCCAAAACAAACTTTATATTTTTCAAAGTGCTTTGTACAACAAAAAAGCAGTTTCTTTTCAGAAACTGCTTTTAGTTTTTTTCCTATCAAATACTCAGTTTTTGCCACCTAAATACACACTTTCCAAAAGTTTTTTCAAACCTTCAAATTTAACTGGAGTTTTTTGGTATTGGTACGTTGTCCGTAATGATTGTGTTCGATTATTATCACCCATTGCCACATCTACATCATCCATCATAAATTGGCTTGGATGTTCGTATCCGCAGGCATGACAAATATCCAGAATTTCTTTCGTTAGTGTCTTTACATAATTATAGAATCGTTCACTCTTCAGTGCAGGGTCAATCCCTCCCTGCAACCATTTATTTTGGGTAGCCACACCACTCGGACAGCGATTTGTGTGGCATATTTGAGCTTGAATACACCCAATCGACATCATGGATTCTCGACCAATATTTATCACATCAACACCCATCGAAAACGCCATAATTGCCGTATCGGGCAAGCCAAGTTTGCCCGAACCAATAAAGGTAAGCTTATCTGTCAATTCTCTTTTCTGGAAAATACGGTAAACCGAAGAAAAAGCATACACAAACGGCAACGACACGTGGTCGGCAAAACTCGGAGGTGCAGCACCTGTACCACCTTCTCCGCCATCAATCGTTATAAAATCGGGGCCTTTTCCTGTCTTTTTCATTAAATCTGCCAATTCTTCCCACATTTCCAATTTTCCAACCGCCGATTTTATACCCACAGGTAAACCCGTGGCATTGGCCATCAGCTCAATAAAATCAATCATTTCTTTGATA